>DATMVI010000246.1:0-5714 GCA_035563275.1 Pyrinomonadaceae bacterium | reverse complement strand
GGGTCGCTCGCCGACCTGCTCGCGCACGAGGCCCCAGACCTCGCGGCCGAGCGCGCGGCTCAGCTTGATGCCCGCGTCGGTCTGCTCGCGCCGCGCGCGTTCGAGGGCGGCCCGCGCGCTCTCCTCCTCGCGCCGCCTCGCCGCGACCTCCGACTCGGCCTCGCGCCGCGCCCCGAGCGTCGTGTCGAGCTGCGCGAGCAGCAGCCGCTTGCGCTCCTCGGCCTTGCGCCGGTCGTGCTCGTCCGAAAGACTCAGGTTCTCGAAGACGTGGCTGACGCGGCTGGCCCACAAATTGGCCTCGGCGTAGTGCCACGCGTTGAAATCAATCTGCACGACGTTGCCGAGGAAGGCCGTCTCCTCGCCCGCCTCCTTCGCCCGCACGCGCCCCGCGATGCGCGACACCTCCTCCTTCAGCTTCGAGATGAAGAAGCTCTTACCCGACCCCCAATCCCCGAACAGCCCTATCGACAGAGGCGTCTTCACGTCGCGCGCCGCGATGATCGACGCGAACGCCCGCACCTCCGCCATGATGCCGAGCCGGTCTTCCCCCCTCAAATCGTCCGCGTCAATCCGCGGCAGGAAGGACTCGGGCAGCCGGGCAGGTTCGGCCGCCTCCCCGCTCGCCTCCGGCGGGGCGCCCTCCAGAAGGAGGATGCGCCACGCCTCCATGTCGTCCGAGACGGCGCTCGGATGCCGACTGAGGAAGTCGTAGAAGTCCTGACGGAGCCCCGCGAGGCTCGCCTTGATGGCCGCGAGGCGGCCCGCCGCCCCGGACTTGATCGCGGCGGTCTCCGTAATCAGCGCGCCGAGCAGGTGGCGGCTATAAATGGTGTCGCCGCGCGTCGTGCGCGCCGTCACCTCCAGAGCCTTCTGGACGACGCGCGACGCGCGGGGCGTGAAGTGTAAGTCTTTTCTGTCCGTCACCGCCGGGGGCGGTTCCGGTCGTAACTCCGGCGCGCGCTGCTCCCTTTTGAACTTGCCTAACACCTCCTCGTATTTCAGCCCGGCCCCCCCGCGCAGCCACGCGAAAAAGAACTTCGAGGCGTCGGACTTTTCCGCCCCGCGCCTGCCCCCCTCCGCGATGGCGAACATCAGGCAACTGGTCGTGATGGTGGCGCCGTAACCGCGGCCCGCCCGGTCGAGCGCGAAGTCGGCCGCCTGTTTGAGCGTCTCGCCGACGAAGCCGGAGAAGGTGAACAACTCTAAGGCCCGGCCGAGGGTGAGGTCGCCGCCCGCCCCCTCTTTCTTCGCGCCCGCTTTCCCGGCGGCCGCCTCCTTCGCCGCGGCGGGTTCGGGCCGGATCGCGGCCCCGCGATTCTCGATCAGGTTATTGAGGGCCGCGGCCTCCTCCGCACTGAGCCGCATGAACTGCCTGCGCGTGGAGGGGAGCAGTGATTCGAGCGCCCACTCGGCGCTCAGCTCCGCGCGCCTGATCGGCGGGGCGACGGGCATCACGAACGTCACCCTGACCGTGTAGACCTCCGAAGTGGAACGCCCCCACTTGTCCAGCCGGGGGGCGGAGAGGAACGGCTCGCTGCTCACGTACCCGCGGCCGGCCAGCGACTCGTCGCCCACCTGCCAGAGGTAGGCGATGTCGCCGGGCTTCATCTCCGGCCGCGCCGGCCCGAGTTCCAGCCAGAGCACCGCGCCGGCCTGCCCCTTAGTGTCGAAGCTTTCGCGGTCTCCGAGGATGAGCCAGTAGTTCGGTGTCGCCTGTTGAGCAGCCATTGTCGCCTCACACTCCGACGGTCGTGGCGGGAGGCCCGTGAGGGCGGCGCGCGGTTTCAGGGTGCGTCGTCTGTCGCCGCGCGATGTTGTATCCCCGCGCGGCCCGGTTTGGCAATCTGTTTTTTCGCCGCTACTCGGCGCGCAGCGAGGCGAGCAAAGGCGAGCGGAGCGCGGCCGCGGTGGCGAGCAGTGAGGCGAGCAGGCCGGAGACGACGACGGCGAGGAGGAGTGCGGCGAGCGAGGCGAGCGGGAGGCGGCCGCCGCGCGAGGCGACGACGGGGACGACGGCGAGCAGCGCGCAGGCCGTCCCGGTGACGAGGCCGCAGAAGAGGAGGAGGGCGTTTTCGGCCAAGACCATCAGCGCGAAGTGCGCGCGCCGGTAGCCGACCGCGCGCAGCAGCGCCAGCTCGCGCCGCCGCTCAAGGACGTTCCTGAGTAAGACGGCCGCGAGGCCCAGCGTGCCGAGCGCGAGGCCGAGGCCGCCGAGCATCTGGAAGGTCGAGAGGAAGGTGTTCTCGACGCGGTGGAAGCTGGCGAGCCGTTCGGCCGTCGGCAGCGCGTCGAAGCCGAAGTCGGAGAGGCGGTCTTCGAGGGCGGCGCTGACCTCGGCAGACCTCTCCGGCGCGGGCAGGTCGAGGAGGAAGAAGCGGTAGCCCTCCTGCTCGGGGAAGAGGCGGAGGAAGTTCGGCTCCGACATCAAAAGCTCGCCCTGAAAAACGCTGTCGGAGAGCGCGGCCACGACGCGCAAGCGGGCCGGCTCCTGCCCCGCGCCGCGTTCGAGCAGGAAGTCGTCGCCGACCTTGAGGTGGAGGACGTAGTTGAGCGAGTTGGCGTCGGCCGCGACCGGCACCGCGCCGTCCGCGAATTCGCGTTCGAGCAGCAGCCACGGGTTCGCTTCCTCCTCGCGCGTCGCGGCCAGAGAGCCGGCGAAGGCGAAGCGGCCGGCGCGCAGGAAGTCGGGCGTCGGGGCGAGGACGCGCGGCTGCCGGGGCCGGTAGAGGTTGAGGCAGCTCGCGTCGTCGCCGGGGCGCAGGCGGAAGCGCGCGAACGTGACGCGGCCGAGCATCTCGACCTCTTCGCCCGCGCCCGCGAGGTTGAGCGCGTCGCGGCCCGCGGGCGTGTTCGGGTCGTGGACGACGGGCAGCAGCGTCTCGGCGAGCAGAGGGTAACCGCCGCTGCCCGACTTCGGTTCGAGCCGCGCGGCCTCGCCCTCGCGGCGGAAGGCGTCCACGGCGACGATGATGAAGGCCGCGCTGGCGATGAGCGTGACGCAGAGGAGGCTGCGGCCGGGGCGGTGCGTGGCGTTACGCGCGCCGAGGCGCGAGACGGCGCGCCAGCCCGCGCCGCCGATGCTCGCCCCGCGCCCGCGCCGCAGCCAGACGGACTGGAGCCACAACAGCGCCACGAGCAGCAGCGTCCCGCCGCCGAAGAAGCCCGCCACCTGCCCGACCGCGCCCGCCGCCGCCAGAGACAGCAGCGCGACCCCGAGCAGGGCGAAGAGCACCGGCGGCAAAAGCGGGGGCGGCGAGACGGGTGAAGGGATGAAGCGTCGCAGCCCTCGCCTCTTCTCGCCTTCGCCCCTGCCCGCCTTCCCGCCTTCCCTCTCCGCGACGCCGGCGAGCAGGCCGCGCGCCGAGGCGCGGCGCAGGCCGCCGAGCGTCCAGACGATGCAGGCGAGCGCGGCCGCGACGCCGCCCAGCGCGCCGAGCGCGAACGAGCGCGCCGTAGGGTGCAGCGCGAGCGCGGTGGTGCCGACCGCCTCGACCCACCACGTCCGCAGGCCGTGCATCATCAACTCGCCGTAGGCGTAAGCGCCGGCGAGGCCGAGCGCGCTCCCCAGCGCCGCGAGCGCCAGCGCCTCGGCGAGGAAGATGCGGCGCACGCGCGCGATGGTGAAGCCGACGGCGCGCAGCACGCCGATCTCGCGCAGGCGTTGCTCGACGCCGAGCCGGAAGAAGAGCGCCGCCAGCATCAGCGCCGAGGCGACGAGGAAGAAGCTGAAGTAGAGGAAGTATTCGCCGAAGTCGGTCGCGCCCTGCGCCGCCTCCAGACCCTCGGCGCGCGCGGCGAAGACGGCCATGCCGGCGCGCGTCGGGTCTAAGGCGGCGCGGAGGTGTTTGCCGTAAGTCTCGACCGCCGCTTCGGCCGCGACGCCTTCGGGCGGGAGGACGCGGACGGAGGTCAGCTTGCCGAAGCGCGACTGCCAGAGCTGCTGGCCGCGCCCCAAGGTGACGAAGGCTTTGGGCGTCGTGCGGTGTTCGTCCCAGTAGTCCTCGTCCTGCGGCCGGATGCGCGAGAGGTCGACGGGGAACGGCGGATCCCAGTCGGCGAGGCTGCGCGCCTCGGTGATGCCCGGATACTCCGGCACCAGCTCGCGGTCGGCCGCCAAGCCTTCGACGGGGACGACGCCCGCCAGACGGAACTCCGCCGTCTCGGTCGCCAGCCTCCCCGACTCCTGCCACAAGTAATATTCGAGCGTCACGCGGTCGCCGACGCCCGCGCCCAGCTCGCTCGCCGCCCACTCGTTGAGGATGAGCGGCGGCGGCGAGGACTCTGCGGCGGCCGTGAGCCCTTCGCCGCCGCCCTCGCTTCGCAGGTCTTCGAAGGCTTCGTCGCCGACCGCGGTGACGAGCGAGTAAGGGACTTCGCGGCCGTTCGCGCGGATGCTGTTGGCGAGGTAGGAGAGGACGGGCAGGAGGCGCGCGCCCGAAGCGTCGGCGGCTTCGCGCGCGGCCGCGGCGAGCGCGTCGTTAACGAGCGCGGTCTCGCTTTCGAGCGAGAGGCCGCGGCCGTCTTCGAGCGCGCGCAGGCGGACGCCGAGGTCTTCGAGCGCGAAGTTGTTTTTAAGTATCGCGCCGAGACGTTCGCTCCGCCCGGCCCCGCCCGGCTCGCGCGCCGAGGCGAGCATGGCGTTGGCGCGCCCTTCCTGTTCGAGCCCCCTCTGGAGACCCTTGAGCGCGACGAAGACGGCGCGCACGGCCGACTGGCTCGGGCGCACCGAGAACTCGCCCATGCGCGAGCCGGGCAGCGTCTCGCGCACCGTGAGCCGCGTCGTGCGCCCCACGTCCTCCTTGCGGCCGTGCAGCGATTCGACGGGGATGTCCGACGGCTTCTCGACCCGCAGCAGCAGAGTCTCGCCGGCCGCGGCCCGTAGCTCTTCGGCGAGCGCCGGGCTCAGCAGCACCTCGTCCCCGCGCGGCGCGTCGGCCTCGACGCCGTGGAACCGCCAGAAGCGTTCGTCCACGCCGTAGACCTGCACGCCCGCGGCGCGCGCGCCCCCTTCCTCGCGCGTCACCACGCCTTCGAGCAGGACGAGCGGCGCGGCCGAGTCGAACCCGGCGCGCGCGAACTCCGCGTCCGACCTCACCGCGTCGGCCAGCCCCTCGCGGAAGAAGTTGGCGGAGGTGACGACCAGCTCGGCGCGGCCGAGGCGCTGGAGGAACAGCCCGCGCAGGCTCGCGCGCACCGAGTCGCCGACCAGCAGCGCGCCCGCCAGCACCGCGACCGCCACGGCCACGCCCGCGACGACCGCCAGGTTCGTCCGCCAGTGGTAAGCCAGCCCACGCCTGACGAGGAGGAGTGTGTGCATCGTTCAAGAGGCCGCGGACGGTTTTCAGTTTTCGGTTTTCAGTGTCCGGATTTTGTCTTTACTGAAAACCGATAACTGATAACTGTTCCTTACTGTCTCTCCAGTTGCCGGTCGTTGAGCCGGTAGCGCAGGGGGAAGCGCGCGGCCAGCTCGGCGCTGTGCGTGACGACGACGAGGATGGTCTCCTGCCGCCGGTGCAGCTCCAGCAGGAGCGAGGCCACGGTCTCGGCCGACTTCTGGTCGAGGTTGCCGGTCGGCTCGTCGCACAGCAGCAGGGTCGGGCGCATGACGAGCGCGCGGGCGAGCGCCGCGCGCTGCTTCTCGCCGCCGGAGAGTTCGGCCGGGCGGTGGTGCGTGCGCGCCCCGAGGCCGACCTGTTCGAGCAGCGCGCGCGCCC
>DATMVI010000245.1:0-3726 GCA_035563275.1 Pyrinomonadaceae bacterium | reverse complement strand
GTCCGCGGCCTTCTCCCTTTCGAGCAGGTAGGCGACGCCGTCTTTGAACGCGAGGAGCTGCCCGCGGGGCTCGCCCGGCGGGAAGGCGTCGGGCAGACGCCTTCCCGTGCGCGCGTCGTAAACGTGGGTGCTCATGCCCGGCTCTTCATGCCGCGTGAAGAAGAGGGCGCGCTCGCCGTCGAAGGCCATGGGGTCGCCGATCAGGCCGGCCGCCAAAAGGTGCGCGGCCGGCTTCCGCGTCTTGAAGTCGAAGACGTGCAGGGTGCGGCCGGCGACCCAGATGAGGAGGTCGCCCTTGCGCGTGAAGGTGAGGTCGCGCACCGTGTAGTGATCCTTCAGCCCGCGCGCGTCGCCGATGAGCACCTTGCGCCCGGTGTCGAGGTGCGCGCGGCCCGGCGACCACGGGATGAGGTAGACGAGTCGGCGGCGCGCGTCGCCGGCGACCACGCCTTCGTCGTAGGCGGCGAGCGGGAGGCTGGGGAACGGGCCGTCGCCTTTCGGCTCGGCGTACCAGTCGGAAGGTAACCTGCTGACGGCGGCCCGCGGGTCTTCGAGGCCGAGGGCCGCGCTCGCGTTGACGAGGACGGTCTGGCCGTACTCGGCCAGAACCAGCGTCGCCTCCGGCCCGATGACGCCGAGGACGCGCGCGCCCGTGCCGAGGCGCGAGGTCATCTCGTAGACGTGCGGCACCACGTCCGCCGGGTCGCCCTGCGCGTAGTAGCGGAAGACGGCGCTCGGCAGATGCCGCGCCTCCGTGCCGGGGACGGTCGTGCTCGTCTGCCAGACGAGATACTCGTCGCCCAGCCAGACGAGTCGCGCGTTCTTCGGGTTCGGGTTGATGGACGGGGGGCGCCCCGGCGTTTGGCCCCGCGCCGCGTGGCCCGCGCACACCACCAGCAGCGCGGCGGCGGCGCGGAGCGAAAAAGTTTTGAGCGCGCGCGTGCTTATCAAGTTAAAGATTCCCGCCCGTCAGCGCGGCGTACGTTTGAGCGACCAGTAGTTGGCCGCGTTCTCCAAAGGCATCAGGGCGGCGTCGGCCGCGCGCGCGTCCGCGGCGTCGCGCTGGAACTTGCCGCCTTTGACGGCGACGCGGTAGACGCCGTAGGGCTTGCCGTCGAGCGCGAGTTCGATGCGGTAGACGCCGTCGGCCTTCAGAAACTCGTTGGCGGGGAACTCCGAGCGGCCGCCCGGCGGCAGGTTCGGCGGGTTGAAGCTCAGCTTGACGCCCGCCCACTGCGGCTCCAGCCTCAGCGCCGAGGAGTCGCCGGCGATGGTCTGGCCGTCGGCCTCGCGCACCAACTTCAAATCGTACTTCAGCGAACGCGGCCGCGGCCCCCCGCCCTCCCTGTCGCGCAGCCACACCCAGAGCTGCGTGTAGCGGTCGGGCTTCGGGAAGTAGAGTTCGGCGTAGTCGCCCCACGCCCCTTCGAGCAGGTGGACGGTCTGGGGCCGGTAGATGTCTTTGCCCTCGGCGGTCGAGACGGAGAAGGGGAAGCGCTGGAAGACCTTGTCCTCGACGGCGAACTCAAGGACGTAGCTGCCGGGCGCGAGCGGCTTCAGGGCGCGCGGCCCGCCGACCACCTCGTAGCGGCCGAGCTCCCAGAGGCCGGCGATCTTCTCGGCGTACCAGACGTAGGTGTTGAGCGCCTGCCCGTTCGAGCTTTTCAGCACGGTCGAGAGCTTGCCACCGTCGTAAGGGTTGTAGGCGTAGTTGGTCTCGCCGCGCCGGGCCGGGTCGGGCAGGCACACGGCGTAGAGGCGGCCGAGCGAGAGGCGGCCGTCGGCGCCGACCTCGACGCCGTCGAGCAGCGTCTTCATGCGGACGCGCGGCCCCGAGCAGGGCGTCTGCGCCGGGGCGCGCGTCCACCAGCCGGCGGACGCGAGTCCGCACAGAACCGAGAGCCACAACGCGAGCGAGCGCCCGCGGGCGCGAAACGTCTCCCGCAAAGACATGAGCAGCATCTCCTTCTTCTCCGAAGACCGATGTTTCCCTGAAGACTCGCGGGCGCGTTCTATCACAAGCCTGCTCACCTCATAAACGCGGGGCGGGCCGGAAACTTGCGCGGGCACCCGGCCGCGGTCTGCCTCGAAGCTCAACGTCGCTCGCCGCCGATCAGGTAGCGGGCCAGCTCCGCCGAGACCCGCGCCGCGTTGCCGCCCCCCAGCCCGCCGCGCCTGACGAAGGTCGCCACCGTGAAGCGCGCCCTGCCGCGCGGGTCGAAGATGAGTCCCGCGAACCACCCGTCCGACTGCGGCCCGAGCGGCATCAGCCCCGGCCCGCTGCCGGTCTTGCCGCCCATCTGCCAGCCGGTGTCGGCCAGCGCCGCGGCGATGCTCCTCGCCGTGCCGCGCCGGACGGCGTCGCGCATCGCGGCCTGAAGCCGCAGCGCCGTGCTTTGCTGCATGACGCGCGTCGGGCGGCCGGGCCGGCGGCGCGAAGCGTTCGCGTCTTCGTCGCTTACCTCCCGCGCCTCCCGCGCCGCGGGCGCGAGCATCACGCCGCCGTTGCCGACGGCTTGCAGGAAACGCGAGACGTGCAACCCCGTCACCATCATCCGCGACTCGCCGATGGAGAGCGCGTCGCCCCACTCCCCGTCCTTCAACGCGGCGTCGAGCGAGGCGTAAGCCGGCGGCGGCGTCAGTCTTGAACGCCACGCCGGGGCGAGTTCGGCCCAGAAGCCTTCGTCGAGCGCCGCGCCGGCGCTCCGGCCGAAGCCGTAACGCTCGAAGTCTCTGAGCACCGCCTCCGCCCCCACCGACTTGCGGAGGGCGACGGCCATCTGCCTCCCCGCGGAATCGCTCCCGCCGACGAGCATCTCGTGAACCGACACGCGCGACCTGAAGGCGGGGTTGCGCGAACGCGCCGAGCCGCGCGTGCTCACGAAACTGGCGTCGGGCTGACGGTTGTCCCACCACGACGCCGAGAGCAGCAGCTTCGAGACTGAGAGCGGCAGCACCGGCGAGGTCACGTCCAGCCGCGCAGGCTCGGAGGCGGCGAAGGCGACGAGCGCGCCCGTCCGCACGTCCTGAACCACGGTGAAGGCTTCGAGCCGACCCTTGCCCATCGCTTCGAGCGCGCGCCGGTTCGCGGCCTCGCAGACGACGCCGCGCGCCAGCGCGCCGGCGCACGGCGAAGCCTCAAGGCCGGACTCGCGCGCCGCGCGCCCGACCGCGGGGGGAGAATTCTGAGCGTTGCCGCCGGCCGCGACGAAAGAGACGGAAGCGCCCGCCGCGCCGGCCCCCGACAAAGCGGCGACGAGCGTCAGCGTCGTTAACACGCGCAGAGTTTTAACGGACATCGAATCCTCTCCCCGCTCAGGCCGTTTCGCGACTCGCCGCGCGGGGCGATGAAGGGCTGAAGCAACACGCGCGGGCCGCGGCCCGCCGCGGGGCCGGGGTCATCTGACGACGACGGGTAAGGTCTTCGCGCCGCAGGGGGATTTGAAGGTGACGGCGTAGGAGCCGGGCCGTTTGCTGACGGAGATGATCGTGTACCTGCCGCGGCCGCCCGCCGACTCGGAGAAGACGGCGATGTCAGGCCAGTCTTTCGTCGAGGCCGTGAGGCCGCCGCGCCCGGCCAACTCGTCCACGGCCGCCGTGACCGCGCCCGAGCCGCCCGCGCGCAGCGACAACGAATGCGCGCTCAACGACAACGCGCAGCGGCCGCCGCCCCTTCGCATGAACCGCGCGCCCGCTTCCCGCCCGCTCGGCCCGGCAGTCTCGGCC
>DATMVI010000244.1:0-9785 GCA_035563275.1 Pyrinomonadaceae bacterium | reverse complement strand
CGCCTCCGCGACGGCCTCTTCGTCGCGCGGCAGCCCGCGGTAGACGCCCCAGCCCGCGGCCGCGAGCGCGGCGACGAGCGCCGCGCGCAGGAGCGCGGCGGCGAGGCGCAAGGTCGTGCTCGGCTGGCGGTTCATGCGGGGCGGGCCGGGCGCGCTCAGGCCATCAGCCCCCTCTCGCGCAGCGCGCCCGTCAGGTCGTGGTCCGAAGGCACGCAGAGCACCTGCCCGCCCACGTCCACCGTCGGCTTGCGCTCCTTGCCGTCGTTGCGCTCCCTGACCCACGCGGCGGCCCGCTCGTCCTGCTCGATGTTGACGTACTCGTAGGCGACCCCGAGGCGGTCGAGGAAGGCGCGCGTGTGGCGCGTGTCCTCGCACCAGTCGGCCCCGTAGACTTTTACTCCCAGCACGGCGTCCCTCACTCTCTGCTGCAAGCTTTGCCGCACATCATAGCACGCCGGCGCGGGAGCGGTGAGCGGCCCCTTTCAGTCGCGGACGATGTTGTTCGGGGCCGTCGGGTTGGCGAAGTGGTAGTAGGGCGACTGGCCGACGGAGCGGTGCCGGTCGAGCCACGCGGCGACCTCCCCCGGCGTCTTCAGCTCGCCGCGCAGGACGCCGAGCACGAGGTCGTGGCTGAGGATGGTGTTGAAGGCCGGGTCGTAGTTCGTCGCCTGCCGCTGGCCCGGCAGCTTGAGGATGAAGGGCACGCGGTAGTCGGTCTCGGCCGGGACGAGCGCCGTGTCCGAGGCGTTCCAGTAGGGCGCGTTGTCGGGGATGCCGGCGACGGGCGCCCACACCTCGCGCGCCCTCCACCAGTGGTCGCTGGAGACGAGCACGGCCGTCGAGTCCCACAGCCCGGCCGCCTCCATCTCGCGCCGCAGCTCGCCGAGCGTGCGGTCCGTCAGCGCCAGACTGTCGAGGTAGCTGCGCGGCGCGTCGAAGGCGAACCGCCCGCTCGCGCGGTCGTAGAAGTTCGGTGGGTGCGGGATGGGCAGGTGGACGAGCACGAGCTGGAGCTGCGGGTCGGCGGCGAGCGCGCGGCCGTTGTCGACCAGCTCCGAAAGCTTCCGCGACTTCTCCTCGAGCAGCGCCGACTCGTGCCTGAAGACCTCCTCGCGCGGCGTCACGAGGCGGTGGAGCGCGGGCACGGAGAAGAAGCTCATGCGCGCCCCGCGCAGCATGTTGCCGGCGACGCTCGCGCGCTGGACGACGCCGAGCTCCGTGAAAGTGTCCTCGCCCCACGAGCACCTGACGAGGTCTTGCTTGAACATGCGGCAGTAAGGGTGGTGCCAGCCGGCGACGCCCGCGTTGAAGCCGGCCTCGCGGGCGCGCCCGAAGATGTTCGGCCGCCCGCGCCACCCGACCCACTCCGACTCCTCGTGGAACCTGAGGTTCAAATCGTCGGGCCGCGTCTCGACGGCCTCGGCCACGAGCTTGCCCGTCAGGAGCGCCGGCAAGACCTGAATGGTGAAGGCCCCCGGCGGGTAGGCCTCGCGGGCCGAGAGCGACTCGGCCAGCAGGCGGTCGAACTCGGGCAACGCCAGCCCCGCCGGCCTCTGCTCGAAGGCGAGCCGGTAGTCGAGCTCGTCGAAGATGAGCCAGAAGACGCGGGGCCGCGCCGCGCCTTCGCGCGCCGGCTGCGGCCGCGCCAGCTCGCCCCGCTCGGCCACCACGCTGCGGTACCAGACCAGTTGCCAGAGCGCCTGCCCGTAGGCCACGAAGACGAAGGGCGAGAGGATGAGCGCCGCCGCGGCCGCGGCTCGCACCAGCCGCGGGAACCCGACGCGCCAGAGCGCGTAGGCGCCGAGCCCGAGGGCGGCGAGCCCGAGGGCGAGCGCGCCCGCGCGCCCGAGCGTGCCGGTCAGGCCCGTCAGGAGCAGGCCGCGGTACTGCACGCGGACGGCGTTGAGGCAGAGCAGGAAGAAGACGAGGAAGAGGGCTTGCGCGGCCCGCAGTAGGAGGGGCCGGCCCGAGCGGCGGGCCAGCTCGTAGCCGGCGAAGAGCGCGGCCGCGAGCAGCGTGGTGTTGAGGGCGACGGCCAGAAGCTCGGCCCCGACCGGGCACAGCTTCGTGTGGTAGCAGTGGAAGAGCGGGCCGGGGTCGAGCACCTCGCGCCACGCCGGGAGGAAGAAGATGTTCGCCAGTGACAGCGCGATCAGCGCCCTTCTCAGCATCGGGGGCAGTCTGCTTCTCCTTCAGGCCCGCCTCAGGAGGTAAATCCAGCGGTTGCCGGGGGCGATCTCCTCGCCGCGCAGAATCTCGAAGCGCTCGCGGCAGGCCGCCTCGAACGCCTCGCGCGTCAGGTCTGTGAAGAGGTGCTCGCGGCCGCGCGTGAGGCGCCGGAACATGGGGTCTTCGGTGCCGACGAACTCGATGACGAGGACGCCCGTGGTCAGCTCCGACGCGAGCCGCATGATCTCGGGGAGCGGGACGCGCTCGCCGACGAGCATGTGGTGGATGACGGCCAGCATCAGCACCGCGTCGAAGTGGCCGCGCGCGCGTTCGAGGAAGGGCGGGCACTCGCGGTTGAGCCAGCCGACGCCGGGGCTGGGCCGCGTCACGTCCACCTTCAGGGGCAGGATGTCCAAGCCCTCGGCCTCGGCCATCCGCCACACGGAACCGACCACCACCGGGTCTTGATCGAGCGAGACGACGCGCGCCCCGCCCCGCGCCGCGAGCCGGCTGAAGTGGCCCGTGTTGCAGCCGATGTCGAGGACGCTCCGGGGCTTCGACTCTTCGAGCGCGCGGGCGACGAACGCCTCCTTCTTCTTCAGGTACTCGTCCGTGAAGTGCTGCTTCGGCCCCATGTACTCGGCCCACGCCGAGCCGCCGCCGGCCTCGGGCGCGACCTTCGAGAGCAGCCGGCGCAGGCTCTTGAACTGGTGGCCGAGGATGAAGCGCGCCTTCTCGGCGCTGCCCGCGCTCTTCGGCTTGTAGATGGAGGCGTCGGCGCCCTTGCGCGCGCCGAGTTGGGCCGGGATGGTCGCCAGCGTGAGGAAGGGCGGCTTGAACCGCTTCGCCCACCCGCTCAGCCGGTAGACCTCCTCCGGCTCCAGCCCGTCGCGGCGCGCGAGCAGGAGCTGGTCGAGGCCGAGGCCGAACTGCTTGACGACCAGCAGCGGCAGGAGGAAGGTGCGGACGAACTGCGCGTAGGCGAGCCACGTCGGGTCTTCGGGCGCGCGCCGCTCGAAGGAGAGCCAATCGACGAAGACGGCCCGCGGCCCGCGGAAGAGGACGTTGTAGGGCGTCGCGTCCTTCAGCCCGCGCCCCTCGGCGAGCAGCGCTTCGGCGAGGTCGAGCGTGAGCGCGCCGGCGGCGCGCAGCATCTCGGGCGGCCACTCGTATGGGTAGCTCTGGAAGGGGATGCGCTCGTGCTCGACGACGGCCGAGACGGAATCGCCGGCCAGCCCGAGCGCGGCGAGCGTCCCGGAGGCGCCCGCCGCGTCGAGCTTGCGCGCCCCGACGAGGCGGCCGGACTCCAGAAAACTTTGCAGGGCGCGGGAGTTGAGGGAGGCTTCGAGATCGTCCTCGCCCTGACGGTTGACGAGGCGGAGGACGCGACCTTCGTGCAGCAGCAAGGCCCCGGCGGGATCGCGGAAAGAGATGTTCATAGACTCAGGCCGAGTCCGCCCCCGCTGCCCTTCGGGCGGGGGCCGCCCCGGTTATCTTCAGCCGGCGCGGCCCTCTCCGGAGGCGACTCGGCCCACACAGGCGCGCGGCCGCCCTAGCGCTTCGTTTCGTTCTCTTCCGTCGTCGTCTCGGTGGTGGTGACGGAGTCGGGGCTGCCGCCGAACTTGATCCGCACCCAGTCCCTGACCTTGCGGAAGTAGAACAGCCCGCCGACGAAGGCGGCGAGGGCCAACTGCCAGATGAGCGCGCCCGCGCCGGGGTCTGCGTACAAAAGAGTGAGGCTTAAAAAGCTCATGTTAACTTACCTCTCGGGCTGAAATTTTTTCGCTGGTCGGCTCGCTAATCCGTCGGGGAATTAGGTGCAGCGCGTGAGCTTCATTAACACTTTTGCGACGGCGTCGTCAAGCGAGCCCGCCGGTCGCGCGTCGGCGAAGTTCCGGGCCGCGGGCGCCGCGTTTCGCGTTGGAAACGGCAACCCGGAACCCGGAACCCGCGGCCCGGAACCGTTTCTAATCCGCAATCCCGAATCCACAATCCGCGACGCCGGGTGTTACAATGGGCGCATAAACTTTCGGCCCGGCGGCTTCGGCTCGGCGAAGTCAGAGAGCGTGAGCAGAACGTTGAGAGACGGTTTCCACGACGAGTGCGGCGTCTTCGGCATCTACGGCCACCCGGAGGCGGCGCGCCTCGCCTACCTCGGCCTCTACCAGTTGCAGCACCGCGGGCAGGAGTCGTGCGGCATCGTCTCGTCGGACGGCGACACGCTCCGCAGCGAGCGCGCGATGGGCCTCGTCTCCGAGGTCTTCACCGAGGAGCGGCTCGACCGCCTGCCCGGCGCGGCCGCCATCGGCCACACCCGCTACTCGACGGCCGGCGAGGTCTCGATCCGCGAGGCGCAGCCCTTCCTCATCGCCTGCAAGCACGGGCAGGTCGCCGTCTGCCACAACGGCAACCTCCCCTTCGCCTCCGACGAGCGCAAGCGTCTGGTGCGCGACGGCGCGATCTTCTCCTCGACCTCCGACACCGAAGTCATCCTCCACCGCATCGCCCGCTCGCACGCCTCGTCGGTCGCGGAGGCCGTCCCCGAAGTGCTGCGCGAGACCGAGGGCGCGTTCTCGATGCTCTTCCTGACGCCGGACTCTCTCATCGCCGTCCGCGACCCGAGGGGTTTTCGCCCGCTCGCGCTCGGCCGGCTCGGCGAGGCGTGGGTGCTCGCCTCCGAGACCTGCGCCTTCGACCTCATCGACGCGGTTTACGTCCGCGACGTGGAGCCGGGCGAGATGATCGTCATCGACCGCTCGGGCCTGCGCTCGTCCTTCCCCCTGCCCGAGCGCCGCCGCTCGTTCTGCGTCTTCGAGCACGTCTACTTCTCGCGCCCCGACTCGCTCATCTACGGCCGCTCGGTCAACGAGTCGCGCCACAAGATGGGGCGCCGCCTCGCCTTCGAGCAGCCGGCCGCCGCCGACCTCGTCGTCCCCGTCCCCGACTCGGGCGTGTCGGCGGCCGTCGGCTACGCCGCCGAGAGCGGCATCAACTTCCGCTTCGGGCTGGTGCGCAACCACTACGTCGGCCGCACCTTCATCGAGCCGAAGCAGTCCATCCGCTCTTTCGGCGTCCGCGTCAAGCTCAACCCCGTGCGCGACCTCATCCGCGGCCGCCGCGTCGTCCTCATCGACGACTCCATCGTGCGCGGGACGACCTCGAAGAAGATCGTCCGCATGGTGCGCGAGGCGGGGGCCACCGAGGTTCACATGCGCGTCAGCTGCCCGCCGACCATCAGCCCGTGCTACTACGGCGTGGACACGCCGAACCGCGACGAGCTGATCGCGGCGCAGAAGTCGGTCGAGGAGATACGCCGCTTCATCGAGGCCGACTCGCTCGGCTACCTCTCCATGGAGGGCATGCTCGAAGCCTGCGGCCTCCCCGCCGAGACCTCCTGCGTCGCCTGCTGGACGGGCCGCTACCCGACCCGCATCACCCGCGAGGCCGAGACCCAGTGGGCGCGCGAGCACGAGCCCGTCCCCTCCGACTGAACCGGCATGGAGCACGCGATGTCTGACCTTCTCGAAAGAATTACCGTCAACCCCGAGCAGTGCGGCGGAAGGCCGTGCGTCCGCGGCATGCGCATCCGCGTCGTTGACGTGCTCGACCTGTTTGCCGCGGGCCTGAGCGCAGAGCAGGTGCTCGAAGAGATGCCCGATCTCGAAATGGATGATTTGAAGGCCGCCCTTCTTTACGCGGCGCGGCACTTCGACCACCCGGTCATTGCGGCGTGATTATCTGGGTTGACGCGCAACTCCCCCCTGCCGCCGCGGCTTGGGTCGCTGAAACGTTCTCGCTCGCCGCCCACGCCGTCAGAGACTTGGGGCTGCGGGAGGCGACTGACCGTCAGATTTTCCTTTCTGCGAGAGGCGCGTCGGCCGTCGTGATGACTAAGGATAGAGACTTCGTGAGGCTGCTCGAAGAACTCGGTCCGCCTCCGCAGGTCGTTTGGCTCACCTGCGGCAACACTTCGAACGCACACCTGAAGCGAATATTGGCTAACGCTTTGCCACGGGCGGTTAAGCTCTTAGAATCCGGGGAGCCGTTAGTCGAGATTCAGTAATTGAAAATTTAAGGACGAGGGGGAGCTGTAGTGGCTCAGAGTAGACGGGGGTGCGGGTGCGCGCTGGCGGCGCTGGCGGTGGTGCTCGCGGCGGGCGGGTATCTGGGGTGGCGCTACGTGGTCGCGCCGTACCTTGAGCAGCAGCGGAGGGTCGCGCCGCCGCCGGCCTCGGGCGAGGAGGTCAAGGTCGTCGTGCTCGACGTGGGGCAGGGCGACTCGATCCTCATCCTGACGCCGGGCGGGAAGACCGCGCTCGTGGACGCCGGCGAGCCGGGCGACGGCAAGCGCATCCTCGAAGCCATGAAGCGCCACGGGGCCGACCACATCGACCTCCTCGTCGCCACGCACGCCCACGCCGACCACATCGGCGCGGCCGACGAGGTCATCAAGGCCGCGCCCGTCGGTGAAGTCCTCTACAGCGGCGTGCCCAACACGACGAAGAACTACGAGGACTTCCTCAAGGCCGTGGACGACAAGGGCCTCAAGCTCACGCGCGCCGAGCCGGGGCAGGTGTACGAGTTGGGCGGCGGCGCGCGCCTGCTCGTGCTCGCGCCGAGCGAGCCTTTCTTCAAGAGGGAAGACTTGCGCTCGGGCGGCAACGAGCCGAACGCCAACTCGGTGGTCGCGCGCTTCGAGTACGGCGAGTTCTCGATGCTGCTCACCGGCGACGCCGAGGCGCAGACCGAAGACCGCCTCATCCGCGGCGGCGCGCACCTCGCGGCCGACGTGCTCAAGGTCGGCCACCACGGCTCGAAGTACGCGACCTCGGAGGAGTTCCTGCGGCGCGGCGAGTTCAAGACGGCCGTCATCTCGGCCGGCGAGGCCAACCGCTACGGCCACCCCTCGCAGGACGTTTTGAACCGGCTGCGCGCGGCGCAGGTGCGCGTCTACCGCACCGACTTTCAGGGCGAGATCGTGATTACGACGAAGGGCGCCGAGGACGGCTATCAGGTCAAGACGGGGCGCGAGCCGAAGCCGAACGAAGACCTCTGGGCCGGGCGCGAGGCCCTGCGCGACGACTCGGCCCGCCGCGGCTTCATAGACTTCGGCGACCTCCCGCCCGCGCCCAAGCCCTCGCCCGACCGCGCCCGCGCCAACACGAACCGCAACGCGAACCGCAACGCGAACCGCGGAAGATGAGAAGAGGCGTGAATCGAAGTCGTCAGTCGCCAGTCGTCAGTGGTCAGTAAAGACAAAGGACTGACGGCTGGCGGCTGACGACTAATAACTGATAACTGTTCGCCCGAGGTGAGGCCGATGCCGGAGGAAGAGGGGAAGACGAAGCGGACGCGGGCGGTGGTGGATCGCGTCGAGGACGGGGGGACGGCGGTCGTGCTCGTCGGCGACGAAGAGGTCTCGGTCGACCTGCCGGCCTCGATGCTCCCGGCGGGCGCGGGTGACGGCAGCCACCTCGTCATCACCGTCAGGCTCGACGAAGCCTCGCGCGCCTCGGCCGAAGACCGCATCAGGGCGCTTCAGGAAAAACTTGAGCGGCGGGGCCGCGAGCAGTAGCGGGCCGCGCCGGGGGTTTTGAGTCTTGGGGAGAGTCGGCGGCTTCATCCTTCTTCCGTTAGGCCTCGCCCTGCCGCCCGCGCCCCTGTGAAGACCGATGAGCAAATCAATCACCTACTCCGACGCGGGCGTCTCCATCGACGCGGCCAACGCGGCCGTCGAGCGCATCAAGCGGCTCGCGCGCTCGACCTTCGACGAGCGCACGCTCTCCGAGATCGGCACCTTCGGCGGGATGTTCGACGGGGCCTTCCCCGGCATGCGCTCGCCCGTCCTCGTTGCCTCGGCCGACGGCGTCGGCACCAAGCTCAAGGTCGCCTTCATGACCGGCGTCCACGACACGGTGGGGCGCGACCTCGTCAACCACTGCGCCAACGACATCCTCGTGCAGGGCGCCCGCCCGCTCTTCTTCCTCGACTACGTCGCGGCCGGCGTGCTCGCGCCCGACGTGATCGTGCAGATAGTTGAGGGCGTCGCGCGCGGGTGCCGCGAGAACGGCTGCGTGCTTTTGGGCGGCGAGACGGCCGAGATGCCGGGCATGTATGCCGAGGGCGAGTACGACGTGGCCGGCTTCATCGTCGGCGTCGTTGACCGCGAGCGCGTGATTGACGGCTCGCGCATCGCGCCCGGCGACGCGCTTTTGGGGCTGCCCTCGGCGGGCCTTCACACGAACGGCTACTCGCTCGCGCGCAAGCTCTTCTTCGAGGTGGCGGGCCACGCGCCCGACACGCGGCTCGACGCGCTCGGCGCGACCGTGGGCGAGGCGCTGCTCGCCGAGCACCGCAGCTACCTGCGCCCGCTCGAAGGGCTGCTCGACACGGGCCTGATTAAAGGGCTGGCGCACGTCACGGGCGGCGGACTCCTTGAGAACGTCCCGCGCGTGCTGCCGGCGGGCGCGGCCGTCGAGATCGCGCGCGGCTCGTGGCCCGTGCCGCCCGTCTTCGAGGTCATGCGCGAGATCGGCAACGTCGTCGAGGCCGAGATGTACCGCACCTTCAACATGGGAGTCGGCATGGTCGTCGTCTGCGCCGGGCCGGACGCCCCGGCCGTCCGCGCCCACCTCAAGCAGGCGGGCGAAGCCTGCTACGACATCGGCCGCGTCGTCGCCGGCGAGCGAACGGTCAAGCTTCAGTAGTCAGTAGTCAGTAATCAGTAGTCAGTAGGAAGACCTTCGGCGGCGTATCGTTCGCGTGTCAGCATCAGCGCACCCCGCGCGCAGCGCTACTGACTACTGTCTACTGTCTACTTCTTCTTTATGAATCTCGGAATCCTCATCTCGGGGCGCGGGTCGAACATGGTGGCGCTCGTCGAGGCCGTGCGCGGGGGGCGCGTCCCCGGCGCGGAGGTGGCGCTGGTGTTGAGTGACCGGGCGGGGGCGGCGGGGTTGCGGCTCGCGGCCGAGCGCGGCGTCGAGACGGCCGTGGTCGAGCGCCGGGGCCGGACGCGCGAGGAGCACGAGCGCGAGATCATCTCGGCCCTGCGCGGGCGCGGGGTCGGGCTGGTCTGCCTCGCCGGCTACATGCGCCTGCTCTCGCCCTGCTTCGTCGAAGAGTTCCGCGGCCGCGCCCTTAACATCCACCCCTCGCTGCTCCCGGCCTTCCCCGGCCTCGACGCGCAGCGACAGGCCGTCGAGCACGGCGTCAAATTCTCGGGCTGCACCGTCCACTTCGTTGACGAGACGTTGGACGGCGGCCCCATCGTCACGCAGCGCGTCGTCCCCGTCCTCGACTCCGACACGCCCGACGCCCTCGCCGCCCGCATCCTCGCCGAAGAACACCACGCCTACCCCGAGGCCGTCGCCCTCGTCGCCTCCGGCGGCTACCGAATCGCGGGACGGCGGGTGATAAAAAAGGCGTGAATCGTCAAGGCAGTCGTCGGTTGTCGGTCGCCGGTTTCGTCTTCGCCGATGACCGGCGACGGATGATTGACGACTCCCCTTCACGATTCACGGCTTTTGTTTATAATTCCTCCCATGACGATTGACGAACAACTGGCGCGGCTGCGGCAGGGGACGGTCGAGATCATCCCCGAGGAGGATTTGAGG
>DATMVI010000243.1:0-4810 GCA_035563275.1 Pyrinomonadaceae bacterium | reverse complement strand
TCGGGGGCGAGCCGGTAGCGGCCCTGCGCCCAGAGGAGGCGGTTGACGAGGCCGCGGTGGGTGTTCATGGCGCCCTTGGGCCTTCCGGTCGAGCCCGAGGTGTAGATGACGTAGCAGAGGGCGTCGGGCGGGGGGGGCGGGGATGGGTCGGAGTCGGACTCGGCCGCCAACTCCTCGGACAGCAGGTCGAGGCACAGCGCCTCGCCGCCCCAGCTTTGGCCCGCCGCGGCGGCCAGCGCCGAGTCGGTCACTAGCAGCGATGAGCCGGAGTCTTCGAGCATGAAGGAGAGCCTGTCGCGCGGGTAGTCGGGGTCGAGGGGGACGTAGGCGCCCCCGGCCTTGAGCACCGCGAGCAGAGAGACGACGAGGTCGGCCGAGCGCTCCAGCATGAGGGCGACGCGCGAGTCGGGGCCGACGCCGCGGCGCCGGAGGTAATGGGCGAGGCGGTTGGCGCGGGCGTTGAGCTCGGCGTAGGTGAGGTGCGCGCCTTCAAAGGTGAGGGCGACGCAGTGGGGCGTGCGCCGGACTTGCTGCTCGAAGAGCGAGTGGATGGTGAGGCCGGCGGGGTACTCACGGGCCGTGTCGTTGTAATCGACGAGCAGGCGGCGGCGCTCATCGTCCGTCAGCAGCGGCAGCTCGGAGAGGCGTCTGCCGGGGTCGGCGGCGACGCCGGCGAGCAGCACGCCGAAGTTGTCGCTCATGCGCCGGATCGTGGGTTCGTCGAAGAGGTCTGTGCTGTACTCGAAGGAGGCCGAGAGTCGGCCTTCACCCTCGGCCATCATCAGCGTGAGGTCGTACTTCGCCGTCGCGCGCTCGACTTCAAACTGACTCAGCGTCACGCCGGGCAACCGAGTCTCTGCCTGCGGCGTGTTCTGAAGACCGAACATCACCTGAAAGAGCGGGGCGTGCGCGAGACTGCGCTCTGGCTGTAACTCCTCGACCAGCCTCTCGAAGGGCACGTCCTGATGCGCGTAGGCCCCGAGGCAGGTCTCGCGCGCCCGCCCCAACAACTCGACGAAGCTCGGGTCTGCGGAGAGGTCTGTCCGCAGCGCCAGCGTGTTGACGAAGAAGCCGATGAGGGGCTCGACCTCGGCGCGGGTACGCCCCGCGATGGGCGTCCCGACCACCAAGTCCGTCTGCCCCGTGTAGCGGTAGAGCAGCACCTTGAAGGCCGCCAGCAAAAGCATGAACGGCGTCACGCCCTCCTCGCGGCTGAGCTTCTTAAGCTCGCTGGACAGCTTGCCGTCGAGGGCGAACTTATACTCCGCCCCCCTCTGCGACTGGAGGGCCGGGCGCGGCCTGTCGGACGGCAGGTCGGTGATGGCCGGCGCGCCCTCAAGCTGGCGCCGCCAGTAAGAGAGTTGCTCTTCGAGCACTTCGCCTCGTAGCCAATCGCGCTGCCACACGGCGTAGTCGGCGTACTGCACCTCAAGCTCCGCCAGCGGCGACTTCCGCCCCACGGCGTACGCCTCGTAGAGCCTCACCAACTCGCCGATGAGGACGCCGCGCGACCACGCGTCGGAGATGATGTGGTGCATGTTGAGCAGCGCCACGTGCTCCTCTTCGGAGAGGCGCAGCAGGCGCGCGCGCAGCAGCGGCCCCGACGAGAGGTCGAAGCCCCGCCCGGCCTCCTCGCGCGCCGCGCGCCGCGCCTCGGCCTCGGCCCGCCCCGCCCCCAGCCGCGAGAGGTCTATGACCGGCAGGGCCACGGCCGAGGGCGGCCGGACGAGTTGCACGGGGCGGCCCGCCTCGGCGGCGAAGGTCGTGCGCAGCGCCTCGTGGCGGCGCGCCACTTCGGAGAGGGCCGCGCGCAGGGCGGCGGCGTCCAACCGGCCCGTCAGGCGGACGGCGGTCGGGACGCTGTAGGCGGGGCCGCCGCCTTCGAGTTGGTCGAGCAACCACAAACGCTGCTGCGCGAAGGAGAGGGGCCACGGGCCCTCGCCGCCCCGCGAAGGGATGGCCCGCGCGGAGGGCGCGGCCCCCCCCTCCTTTTGCAGCATGAGGGAGAGCAGCTTGCGCCGGTCTGACGAAATAGCGGGCATAAAAATTTCAGCAGTTGAGGTGGGGGCGGCCCCGCCGCGTAGGAGTCTTGAGAAACGCGCCGGGCCGGCCGCCGACCCGCGGCCCGGCAACCTGAAGTAGCCTCGGCGGGCCGGCGGCTCGCGGGCGACGGTCTACGCCGTGACCGCGACGCGCTCCGGCTCGGCGCCGGCCTCCGGGGCCTTCGCGTACTCGGGCACTTCAAATTCAAGGGCCTTCCGGCAGAAGTCGATCCACTCGGGCGTGACGGAGTCGAAGATGATGTTCTCGTCGATGAAAATCCCGTCGGTGACGACGTAGTTCTCTTGCAGGTAGAGGAAGTCGTCTTCCGTGATCGTCCTCGGGGCCGCGCCCTCCTCCGCGTCGGGGCCGTCGTCCGGCTGGGCGTTGGCGGCGTTCTCCGTCCAGCCGGCGAACTCGCGCAGGCTCTTGACGAGGTATGCTTTGCAGTATCTTCCCATGTTGGGCATGTCTTAATCCTCCGAGAAGTTGTGGCTAAGGGTGTAGACCCTCGCGGCGCGGGGTCAGGGTTAGAAGGTGTAGACCTTGCTGACGAGCGTGGCGTCGCTGTAGGCGGTGTTGGGCGCGGGCATCATGTCGTCGGGGCGCGGGCGCAGCGGCGCGTCCGCGATTTCCGGCAGGCCGTAAGACTGGTCGAAGAGGCTCACCTTGAGCGGCCCCGGCGCCTTCACGTCGAGACTCACTTCGACGCCCTCCTGCGGGAGCGCGTAGTAGCGCATCGCCCAGCGCCTGTCCCCGCCCACGCGCACCGGCACCCGGTAGTCAACCCGCTTGCCGTTGACCGAGACGGCGTAGAGCTCCGCCTCCGAGTTCAGTTGCAGGTAGAGCGATTCGGCCCGGCGCGGCGACGTGACGCGCAGGCGGAGGCGGCGCATCCCGCCTTCCGTCCGGTCTTCGAGCACGGCGACTTCGGGCGCGGCCAAGCCGGCCGACGGCGCGCCGCTTTGCAGGAACTTCGCCGAGCCCGTCGAGTGGAAGAAGTCGTTGAGCGACGCGCGCCCGGAGCCCGCCGGGATGACCCGGCCCGTCCAAGCGTCCGGCTGGTCGTCGAAGCTGACCCAGACGTTCTTGCCCGTCGCGGCGTCCGACCCGTAGAAGAGGTGGTTCGAGCGCGGGCGGCTCTTGTCGAAACCGGCGGTCAGGACGCTCACGGCGATGACGGCCACGCCCGCCGCGGCCAGCGCCCCCGGCAGCGCCCAACGGCGCGCGCCCGCGAGGAGGCTCAGGTGCGGAACCAGAAGCCCCAGCGCCAGCACGACCGCCGCCATCAACGCCGCCGCCGACTCGGGCCCGAGGCTAACGAAGACCAGATGAACGAGCGGGCCGAACAGGACGAGCCCCGGCGCGGCGAAGACGGCCATGTAGACGGGCGCCGCCGCGCCCCCCTCGCCGACCTTCGAGCCGACGGCGATCAGAAGGCCGAGCAGGCTGAACAGCAGCGGCCAAGTGAAGAGGTAGCTGCCGCCCGGCAGGTAGAAGCAGGAGAGGAGCGAGAGGGCGACCCACCAGACGAGCGCGCCCGCCGTCAGGCTCTCGGCGTTCGCGCGCCGGCGGAAGAGGATGTAGAGGGCCGACGTGGCGGCCAGCGTCAACGCGACGAAGCTGATGAGGTAGAGCTCGCCGCCGTACCTGAGCCACTGGGGTATCGAGCTGTAGCCCGCGTAGAAGGCGCGCAGCGCCCGCCAGACGAGCCACACGACGCCGTAGGCGCAGCCGCCGCTCAGCAGCAGGGCCAGCGCGCCGAGGCCGATCCCCTTTAGCGTCAGCCGCCGGCGGCGCAGGCCCACGGCCGAGACGCCGACGAAGGCGAGCGCGCCAAGCGCCGCCAGCGGCAGCGCCCACGCGGCCGGGTAGTGGACGAGGAAGAGGCCCAGCACGTCGAAGTAGACGGCATCGGCCTGCGACGCGGCGCGCAGGTCGAGGTCGCCGAAGTGGCGCGCCACGGCCAGCGCGTTCGAGCCGTGGTGCTGGAGGCTGCGCTCGTCGATGGCCTCGACGCTGTCGCTGCGCGCGTGGTAGTGCGGGACGCCCATGACGAAGGCGAAGTTCATCCCGGCCAGCCCCGCGCGCTTGAAGACCGAGAGGTCTGTGTCGTTCGGCATGAGCCGGTAGATTTCGTAAGAGAGCGAGTTGGCGACGGGGCGCGGGCTCGCCGCGGCGAACTCGCGGACGAGCCAGCCGTTCCCCTCGCTCGTCTCGAACATGACCGACGCGCCGCTGTTGCCGCGCGCGTCGAAGTTGAAGACGGCCCCCGCGTCCTTCGCCCACGGGTGCTCCTCGACGAAGGCGCGCGCGCCGAACAGCCCGGACTCTTCGCCGTCGGTGAAGAGGAAGATCACGTCGTTTTTGAGCGGGGCCCCGGCCTTGAGCGCGCGCGCCGTTTCGAGCAGCGCGGCGACCCCCGCCCCGTCGTCCGCCGCGCCGGGGCTGTTCGCCACCGAGTCGTAGTGCGCGGCGAGCATGACGGCCTTGCCCTGCCCCGTCCCGCGGAGGCGGGCGACCACGTTGCTGACGCTCGCGGCGCGCAGCGACCCGTTGCGACCCCGGTTGACGACCGTCGCGTTCTGCACCCCGGCGGCGACGCCCGACTCGGCCAGCGCGCCGACGATGTAGTCGCGGACGGCGGCGTGCTCGGCCGACCCGATGGGGCGCGGCCGCCGGGCCACCACCTCAAGGCGCTTTAAGGCGCGCCCGGACGAGAACTCCGTCGGCGGCGCGGAGGCGGCGACGGCCTCGGGCGGCCCGCCCC
>DATMVI010000242.1:0-7788 GCA_035563275.1 Pyrinomonadaceae bacterium | reverse complement strand
GTCGAGGCGGCCGAGCCGCCCGCGCCGGCCGACGTTACCTGACGGGCGCGCGGCGGGCGCGCTCGACCTCGGCGCCCATGCGGCCGGCGAGCATGAGGGCGACCATCTTGTAGTCGGCGGCGAAAGACCAGAGCGGGTGCTTGAAGGTGGCGGGGCGGTTGCGCTCGACGAAGAAGTGGCCGACCCACGCGGCGGCGTAGCCAACGACGAGCGCGAGCGGCAGCCACCGCCAGCGCCCCGTGGCGACGAGGAAGACGAGCAGCGCCGTGCTCGTGAGCGTCCCGGCCGCGTGCAGCCAGCGAGTCCCCGCCCGGCTGTGCTCGCGCACGTAAAAGGGCCAGAACTCCGCGAAAGTCCTCATCTCTTCTTCGGCCATAGTTCAATCCTCAGAAGCCGCGAATCATGAAGAGGCGTCGCCGGTCGTCAGTTTTTGCCTCCGCCGAGAACTGACGGCCGCTTTTTCGATTCACGCCTCACGGCCTTTACCAACCCTCACTCCTCGTCGTAGGTGAAGAGGCGGCTGTAGTCTGCGGCGGAGGCCGGCGGCAGCTTAGCCAGTTGGAGGTTCTCTTCGACGTGGGCGCGGCGGCCCATGCCGACGAGGGCGGTGGTGACGCCGGGCGTCGAGCGGACGAACTGGAGGGCCGTCTGCGCGTCGGTCGAGAGCGAGCCGAGCGGCTCGCGGACGCGCTCGGGCAGGGCGCGCGCGACCTTGCCTTGCAGCAGCGAGGCGCTGGCGACGACCGTGACGCCGAGCGCCCGCGCCGCTTCGAGCAGCGAGACGGTCGCGCCGCGGTGCGTCTGGTTCTCGGCGACCAGCGCCTCGGGCATGGCGAGGTTGAAGGGCAGCTGGACGAAGCGGAAGCCGTGAGCGTCGCCGCCGGCCTCGCGCGCCAGCCCCTCCATGCGTTCGAGCGAGAGGTAGTCGCGCGAGTCGGGCCGCGCGCGCAAGCCGTTCCACGTCGCCGCGCCGTACAACCTGAGCCGGCCGGCGGCGCGTTCCCGCTCCAGTTGCTCGAAGGCCGCGCGCAGGCGGCGGTCGAACTCGTCGCGGCCGACGTGCTGGAGCTGCGACTCGGGGTTGTGGACGTAGTAAACGTCCACGGCCTCAAGGTTCATGTTGCGGAGCGACTGCGCGAGCTGGTGCGCGAGGTAGCGCGGCGTCATGCAGTGGCTGCCGCCGACGATCTCCTCGAAGGTGGCGACGCCCGCGCGCACGAACGTCTCCTCGACGTAGGCGCGCGCGCCCTCGCGGCCCCGCGGCGGCCCGCCGTCGAAGGGGATGTAGCCGCCCTTCGTGCAGACCACCAGCTCGTCGCGCGCCACGCGCCCGCCTTTGACTAACTCTTCGAGCGCCGCGCCGACGGAGCGCTCGCTGCGCTGGAAGCGGTAGTTGGCCGCCGTGTCGAGGACGTTCACGCCCAGCTCGACGGCGCGCGCGATCGCCTCGGCGTAGGCGCGGTCGGCCTCCCCGGACGGGTCGCCGAGGTACGTGCCGGCGCCGACCGTCGAGAGCCATAAATTCTGCTCGAAGCGGAAGTGGTGCGCGTCCACGCTGCCGCTCAAGCGTTCGCGGTAGCGGGCCGTCCCCTCGGTCGTGGCGAACCCCTGCAAGGCCATCTCGTCTCTCCCTTCGGCTGTGGCGGGCGCTGCTCGCGCCCAGTTTAGCACAGCGGCGCGGGGCGCACTTCGACTGAGCCGCGGCGGTGTGGTAGGGTTGTCCGCATACCGATGAAGACGCACGGGCAGGAAAGGGGATCGGCCGCGGGCAGGCCCGGCGGGGCGGGGCGCGCCTCGTCGCTCGACCTCACGCGCGAGGAGCTGCGCGGGCTGGCGGCGATGTTCGAGGCGCTGGCGCTCGAATGCCTCGCCCCCGACCGCGCGCTGCCCGTCTTCCCGGACACCGACGCCGCGCGCGTCAAAGAAATCTTCCGCCGCCCGCTGCCCGCCGAGGGCGCAGACCTCGCGGCGCTCGAGCGCGGCTGCCGCGAGATCGCCGCCCACAGCCGGCGCAACAACCACCCGCGGATGTTCGGCTACGTGGCCTCGCCGGCCGCGCCCGTCGGCGCGCTGGCGAACCTCCTCGCCTCGGCCCTCAACTCGAACGTGACCTCTTGGCGCTCGGCCCCGGCCCCGACCGAGGTCGAGCGGACGGTCGTCCGCTGGCTCGCCGAGATGGTCGGCTACGCGGGGGCGGGCGAAGATTGCGGCGGGCTGCTGACGAGCGGCGGCTCGATGGCGAACTTGAACGCCCTCTTCGTCGCGCACCGCGCGAGGGAGCCGCGCGGGGGCGACGGCCGAGGCGCTTCGCGGCGCGGCCTGTGGGGCGCGGGCGCGCCGGCCACCCTCTACGCCTCCGATCAGGTTCATCTCTCGATCCCGAAGGCGGCCGACGTGCTCGGCCTCGGGCGCGAGCAGGTGCGCGTCGTGCCTTCGGGCGACGACTTCCGCATGGACGTGCGCGCGCTCGCCGAGATGATCGAGGCCGACCGGCGCGCGGGCGCGCGACCCTTCTGCGTCGTGGCGACCGCCGGCACGGTTTCGACGGGCGCGGTCGATCCGCTCGACGGGGTGGCGCGCGTCGCGCGCGAGCAAGGGCTCTGGCTTCACGTGGACGGCGCGTACGGCGCGCTGGCCCGCGCCGCCGCCCCGAAGCGCGCCCTCTTCGAGGGGCTGGAGCGCGCCGACTCGCTCTCGCTCGACCCGCACAAGTGGCTCTACACGCCGCTCGACTGCGGCTGCCTCCTTTTGCGCGAGCCGGAGCGGGCGCGCGCCGCCTTCGCCGGCACCGAGGAGGGCTACATCAAAGTCTTCGAGCGCGAGGAGGACGAGGCTTTCGCCTTCTGGGATTACGGCGTCGAGCTGTCGCGCCCGTTCCGCGCGCTTAAGGTCTGGGCCATGCTCAGCTTCTACGGCGCGCGGCGCGTCGGCGAGACCATCGCCGAGGACTGCGCGCTCGCCGAACACCTCGCCGATTTAGTGCGCGCCGCCGACGACTTCGAGCTGCTCGCGCCCGCGACGCTCGGCATCTGCTGCTTTCGGTACGTCCCCGGGCGCGCGCGGCGCGAACTCGAAAGCGTCACGGGCGGGGAGCGCGAACGGCTCGACGCGCGGCTCGACGAGCTGAACGCGCGCGTCATGCACCGCGTCCAGCGCGGGGGCGTCGCTTACATCTCGAACGCCGTCCTGCGAGGCCGCTTCGCCCTGCGCGCCTCGATCACCAACTTCCGCACCACGCGCGACGACCTCGCCGTCACCCTCGACGCCGTCCGCCGCGCCGCCCGCGAATGCTTACGAGAGGAAGGGGAGAAGCAGTAGACAGTAGACAGTAGTCAGTAGTCAGTAGGCTCCGCGGGACTAATGCTGACGCTGACACGATGACGACTCGATACCGAAGCTCTCCCTACTGACTACTGACTACTGACTACTGTCTACTTTTTTTATGTCCGCATTGAGAGAGACGATCAAGGGTGAGTTCGAGCAGGAGCTGCGCGCGGCGGTGGAGCTGGCGCGGGCGGCGGGCGCGACGGCGCTTTCGTATCAGGGCGGCCCGCTGCGGGTCGAGCACAAGGAGGAGCTGGACGAGCCGGTGACGCAGGCCGACCGCGCCGTCAACGAGCAGATCGTGCGCCGCCTCTCGGAAGTCTTCCCCCGAGACGGCATCCTCGCCGAAGAGTCCGTGGACACCGAGCGGCGGCTGGGCTGCGAGCGCGTCTGGATGATCGACCCGCTCGACGGCACGAAGGGCTTCATCGCCGGCTCGGGCGACTACGCGGTGCAGATCGGCCTCGCGGTCGGGGGCGCGAGCGTGCTCGGCGTCGTCTACGCGCCGGCCACCGACGTGCTCTACTGGGCCGCGCGCGGCCACGGCGCGTGGGTCGAGCGCCCCGTCCCGGACGCGGAGTCGGCCCCGCTCGTCGAGCGGCTGCGCGTGACCTCGGAGACGAGCCTGACGCAGATGCGCCTCGCCGAGAGCCGCTCGCACCGCGGGCCGCGCATGGACACGGTGGTGCGGCACTTGGGCGTGCGCGCCGAGGTCAAGCGCCACTCGGTCGGCATCAAGGTCGGCCTCCTCGTCGAGCGTCAGGCCGACCTCTACATACACCTCTCGGGGAAGACGAAGCAGTGGGACACGTGCGCGCCCGAGGCCGTGCTCGCCGAGGCCGGCGGCCGCATGACCGACCTGTGGGGCGACCCGCTCGTCTACAACACGCCCGACGTTTACAACCGCCACGGCATCGTCGCCTCGAACGGCGCGGCGCACGACACGGTGGTCAAACGACTCCGCCCGCTGCTCGAACAGTTCGGGCGCCCGCGGGCGTGAGGGGAAGTTTAGATTCGCGATGAAAGTCGGCGGCCATCAGTTGTCGGCACCCTGTCTTCGACTGACGACCGACGGCTAAACCGAACTCTCTTCAGGAGGAAGGCATGAAACGAAAAGGCTCCGCCCGCTGGCAGGGCGGTTTGAGGGACGGGCGCGGTACGGTCTCGACGGCGAGCGGGGCGCTGGCCGACACGCAGTACTCTTTCGGCACGCGCTTCGAGGAGGGCGCGGGGACGAACCCCGAAGAGCTGCTCGCGGCGGCGCACGCCGGCTGCTTCTCGATGGCGCTCTCGAAGCAGTTGGAGGACGCCGGCATGCGTGCCGACGAGATCAACACGACCGCGACCGTCTCGCTGGAGAAGACCGACGCCGGCTTCACCATCACCAAAGTCCACCTCGACGTGGCGGCGCGCGTCCCCGGCGGCGACGCGGCCCGCTTCCAGACCGCCGCCTCCAACGCCAAAGCCGGCTGCCCCGTCTCCCGCCTCTTCAACGCCCAGATCACCATGGACGCGCGGCTCGAAGAGTAACTAAGAACTAAGAATTAAGAATTAATTAATAATGGCGTGGTCGCGGGCCGTGAAGGTCGCCCGCGACCACGCCATTCTTAATTCTTAATTCTTAATTCTCTTACGCAGTTGGTCGCGCGCGAGCGACTCGCTCTTGTCGCCGGGGTGTTTGAGGGCGATCTCGAACGGCTCGCGCGGGCCCTGCGCCCACGCGGGCGCTTGCGGCAGCAGCACGAACGAAAGGCAGAACAGAAGTTTGCTCAAGGACTCCTCCCTTCTTCACGCGCCGGTTCCCGAGACTGCCCCCGGCGGAGCACGAAGACGCCGACGAGCACGACCCACGCCGACTGCGCGAAGACGAAGAGGCCGAAGCCGTGCGCGTCGAGCCGGAGACGGCCGGCGAAGAAGGCCGAGAGGCTGAGCAGCGCGACGGCGCAGCCGAAGGCCGCGACGAGGCGCGCGAGCCGGCCGAACCCGTAGACGGCGGCCGACCAGCACAGAACCGCGAGCGAGGAGGCCACCACGTAGACCTTCGCGAAGCCCTGATTGAGCAGGCCGTTGTAACGGAAGATGCGGTGGAGCGCCTCGCGGTTGGCATCGTCGCCCGCGAGCATCTGCCTCGTCAGCGCGGGGGCGACGAGGCCACTGACGATGGCGGCCGTCATCGCGGCCACCGCGCCGAAGGCGAAGGCGACGAGCGCGGCCGAGACGAGCGGGCGGTCGGGGCCGAGCCGGCGCGAGAGGCCGAGGAACCCGAAGAAGAGTGTGGGGGCGCTGGCGAGCGCGAGCGCGTGCGTCGCCGCGGCCATCGCCTCGCCGCGGCGCGCGGCCCCGCCCGAGGGCGCGAGCAGGTCGTGGGCCGTCGGGTGGAAGAACATCGTGACGGTCATGCCGAGCGCCCCGGCGACGAGCGCGGCCCCGTAGATCGTCGAACGCCTCATGCGGCGGTTGCTCCTTTCTCGAATCGGCGGCCTAGAGCGGGCGTACGGAGTCTATGGAAACGGGTGTAAGCTGTCACCAGATAATGCGCGCGGCGTTGTTCGATAAGGGACACGCGGCCCGCGTTTGTTCGGGAAAAGGAGTACGGCTGTGGGGCTGAAGAAAGGCGACCGGCGGGTCTGCCGCACGCGTCGCTCGCTGAGCGACGCGCTCGTCGGGCTGATTCTGGAGAAGCGCTTCGACGCGATCACGGTGCAGGAGGTGATCGACCGCGCCGACGTGGGGCGCTCGACTTTTTACGCCCACTTCCGCGGCAAGGAAGACCTCTTTCTGAGCGACTGGAAACGACTGCTCGACGGCTTCGTCGCCCGCATCGAGTGGGCGCGCGCGGGCGGGGGGCGGTTCGTGCCCGTGCGCGGGCTGTTCGAGCACGCGCGCGAGTTCCGGCGCTTCTACGGGGCGCTCGTCAGGTCGCGCAAGACCGACTGGCTCTTCGAGACTGGGCGCGCGCACCTCGCCGAGAGCATCGAAGGCTCGCTCGGAGCGTGGCTCGCCGGCAGGCCGGCGCCGTCGGTTCCCGTCGCGGTCGTCTCGAACTACCTCGCCTGCGAGATCGTCTCGCTGCTGCGCTGGTGGCTCGACCACGGCCTGCCCCACACGCCCGAACGCATGGACGAAATCTTCCACCAACTCGTCGGCCCCGGCATCCGCGAGGCAATTAAGAATTAAGAATTAAGAATTAAAAGACGGCGTGGTCGCGGGCGGCTACCCCCGGACGAGCGGCGACAAACTCTCCCTCGGCCTTCAGGCCAACCCCGTCGAGCTGTCGGGGTTGATTACGGCCGTCGCCGCCACGCCCTTCGCCGTCGTCGCCTTTCTCTTCATCCTCTTCACCTACGTCGGCGTCAGCCGCCTGCCGCCGGGACTGCGCTCGCACGCGTGGAATTCCGAGTTTTTTTCGCGTTAAAGGCTGGGGGTTTTTAACCGCGGACTCGGAGCCGGTGAAGCCATGAGCATCTTCCTGACAGGGGCGAGCCACAAGACGGCGCCGGTGGGGCTGCGCGAGCGGCTGGCGCGGGCGCGGGAGAGGGTGGGCGGGCTGGTTGACGGTCGTGTGGTGCGCGAGGCGTTGATCGTCTCGACGTGCAACCGCGTCGAGGTCGTCGCCTCGCTCGGCGCGCGGCACGAAGAGGAGGGCGCGGCGCGCGTGCGCGAGTTTCTGACCGAAGGCGACGCGAGCCTCGCCGCGCACCTCTACGCGCGCGCAGACCTCGAAGCCGTGCGCCACCTCTTCCGCGTCGCCTCTTCTTTGGATTCGATGGTCGTCGGCGAGCCGCAGATTTTGGGTCAGGTGCGGCAGGCTTACGCCGACGCGGTCGAGGCCGGGACGGCCGGCCGCGTCCTTCACCGGTTGATGCACCGGGCCTTCCACGCGGCCAAGCGCGTCCGCAGCGAGACCCGGGTGGCGGCCTCGGCCGTCTCCGTCTCCTACGCGGCGGTCGAGCTGGGCCGCAAAATCCTCGGCTCGCTCGAAGGCCGCACCGTGCTCCTCGTCGGCGCGGGCGAGATGGCCGAACTGGCCGCGCGCCACCTCGCGGGCGCGGGCGCGTCGCTCGTGCTGGTCGCCAACCGCACCCACGAGACGGCGCTCCGGCTCGCCGACGAGATCGGCGGCCGCGCCGTCGCGTTCGACAGACTCCCGCAGGCGCTCGCCGAGGCCGACGTGGTTATCTGCTCGACCGGCGCGCGCGGCTTCCTCATCACGCCCGAGATGGCGCGCGGGGCGCAGGCGGCGCGCCGCAACCGCCCCATCTTCTTCGTGGACATCAGCGTCCCGCGCAACGTAGACCCGGAGGTCGCGCGCCTCGGCAACCTCTTCGTCTTCGACGTGGACGACCTCGAAGCCGTCGTCGCCTCGAACCTGCGCGAGCGGGCGCGCGAAGCCGAGCGGGCCGAGCGAATCGTCGAGTCCGAGGCGCGGCAGTTCGAGGAAGTTTTGCGCGGGCTGGAACTGGG
>DATMVI010000241.1:0-3246 GCA_035563275.1 Pyrinomonadaceae bacterium | reverse complement strand
GCGCGCCATCTTCGAGGGCCACCGCCAGGGGACGATGCCGGAGGAGTGCACGGGCGGAATTGGGAAGGAAGGCGTCAGGGCCCTACGCGAGTTCGTCGAGCGCGGCGGGACGCTCGTCTGCCTCAACGACGCGTCGAACTTCGCCATCGAGCAGTTGAAACTGCCGTTGCGCGACGTGTCCGAAGGGTTGAAGCGGACGGACTTCTTCGTGCCCGGCTCGATCCTGCGCACCGTGCTCGACACGGCGCACCCGGTCGCGCGGGGGATGCCGCGCGAATCCATCGCGTGGTTCGAGAACTCGCCCGTCTTCGAAATCAAGAGCGACCCGCTGGCGCTCGTCCGCGTGAAGGTCATCGCCCGCTACCCGCCGTCGGGCAGCCCGCTCCTCTCGGGCTGGCTGCTCGGCGAGCAGCACCTGCGGGGCCGCGCGGCGCTCGTCGAGGCCGGCTTAGGCTCGGGCCGCGTCTACCTCTTCGGCTTCCGCCCCCAGTACCGCGCCCAGTCGCTCGCCACCTACCCGCTCCTCTTCAACGCCGTCAACGCGAAATGAACAGACCCGCGGGCGGTAGCGGGCGGGTCTGTTCTTCACTTCCCCGCCGGCCTCAGTCGCCGCCGCGCCTGGCGCTGACCGAGCCGGCGATCTTCTTGCGCGTCGTCTCGCCGGTCTTGAGCACGGGCAGCCCGTCGTCCACCTCGGCGTGCGGGCGCGGGATGACGTGCACGCCGACGACCTCGCCCACCCTGCGCGCCGCGGCCGCGCCCGCGTCCACGGCCGCGCGCACCGCCCCGACCTCGCCGCGCACGATGGCCGTCACCAGCCCCGCGTCGATCTTCTCGTAGCCGACGAACCGGACGTTGGCGGCCTTCACCATCGCGTCGGCCGCCTCGATCATCGCCACCAGCCCGCGGCACTCCACCATCCCCAGAGCATCCATAAGCACCCCTTTGCTTGCGGCCCGCCTCGGGCGCCGGCCCGTCGCGCGCCCCTTTTAATCGACGCGGCGGTAGACCTGTTTGATGGTCTGCGTGCCGCCGCCGTGGCTGACCGAGGTCGTCTGCGTGAGCACGCGGCCGTCCCCCGAGAGTTGCCACTTGTCGGTCGTCTCCAGCGTCGAAACTTTGTCGCCCGCGCCGCGGCGCGTGAGCGTCGAGGTGGAGACGATTTTGTTGCCGTCCCACCGCGTCTCGGACTTGACGCCGACGCGGCCGAGCGTCGCGGGGTTCATCTCGCCGCGCCCGTCCGTGTAGTAAGCCAGCTCGGTCGTCCGCTCGCGCCCGTCGCGCGCCTCGCGCCGGCTGATCTTCAACTCCGGCCCGGCGTGCGCGACGACGAGCGTCACCTCCGCCTTCACCACGGGGCTGCCCTCGAACGGCCCGAAGTCGCTCTTCGACTTGTCGAGCGCCCACCTCCCCGTCAGGTCGAAGCGCCCCTCGCCGTCGGCCTTCCCGCCGCCCTGCGCGGCGAGCGGGGGCGCGCACAGCAGCGAACAGATCATTAACAGCGACGAGGCGACCGCGGATCGGAGAAGTTTCGGGCCGCGGGCCGCCGGCCGCGGGTTAAAGGCGGAAGCAGTTTTCGACCCGCGCCCCGCGGCCCACCGCCCGCCACCGTTCCTCGTCCGCAATCTGTTCATCTCGTCCTTCCCTGTTCGGTTCGCTCAGTTGCGCAGCGAGTGGATGGGCGCGGGGATGCGGCCGCCGCGGCGGATGAAGGCGTCCGAGGAGAACTGGTTGACGGCCATGATCGGGGCGCTGCCGAGGAGGCCGCCGAACTCGACGATGTCGCCGACCTCCTTGCCCGGCGCGGGGATGACGCGCACCGCCGTCGTCTTGTTGTTCATCACGCCGACCGCCATCTCGTCGGCGATGAGGGCGGCGACCGTCTCGGCCGAGGTCGAGCCGGGCACGGCCACCATGTCTATGCCGACCGAGCAGACGCTCGTCCACGCTTCGAGTTTGTCGAGCGTGAGCGCGCCGACGCGCGCGGCCTCGATCATCGCCGCGTCTTCGGAGACGGGGATGAAGGCGCCGCTCATCCCGCCGACCGAGGAGGAGGCCATCGCGCCGCCCTTCTTGACGGCGTCGGTCAGGAGCGCGAGCGCCGCGGTCGTCCCGTGCGTGCCCGCGCGCTCGAACCCGAGGGCCTCGATTATCTCGCCCACCGAGTCGCCCGGCACGGGCGTCGGCGCGAGGCTCAGGTCGATGATGCCGAAGCGCAGGCCGAGGCGGCGCGCGGCCTCGCGCCCGATCAGCTCGCCGGCGCGCGAGAGCTTGAAGGAGAGCTTCTTGATGAGTTCGGCCATCTCGTCGAGGGGCGCGTCCGCGGGCGCGTGGCGCACGGCGTGGTTGACGACGCCGGGGCCGGAGACGCCGACGTTGACGACCGCCTCCGGCTCGCCGACGCCGTGGAACGCGCCGGCCATGAAGGGGTTGTCCTCGACCGCGTTGGCGAAGCAGACGAACTTGGCGCAGGCCAGCCCGCCGCGCTCGCGCGTGCGCTCGGCCATCTCCTTAATCAACTCGCCCGTGCGCCGCACGGCGTCCATGTTGATGCCGGCACGCGTGGTCGCCACGTTCAGCGAGCCGCACAGCCTCTGGGTCGCGGCCAGCGCCTCGGGGATCGAGTCGAGGAAGAGTTCTTCGGCGCGCGTCCAGCCCTTGTGGACGAGCGCGGAGTAGCCGCCGATGAAGTCCACGCCGACCGTGCCGGCGGCCTCGTCGATGGCGCGCGCGAGCGCGAGCAGTTCGCGGCGGTGGCGGGCGTTGCCGGCGACGAGCGAGGCGGGCGTGATCGAGATGCGCTTGTTGGCGACGCGCAGGCCGAACTCCTCGCCGATCTCGTTGACGGTGGGGACGAGCCGCGCGGCCGTGCGCTCGATCTTCTCGCGGACGGCCTCGGCCGTCTCCTCGACCGAGGCGCGCACGCAGTCGCGCAGAGAGAGGCCGAGCGTGACGGTGCGCACGTCGAGGTGCTCCATCTCCGTCATGCGCACGGTCTGTAGGATTTCCGCTTGGGTGTATTCCATAGCTCGGCTACCGCAGCACGGTGGTGCTCAGGAGGAGGAAGAGGAGGAAGAGGGCGAAGAGGGCGACGGCGATGACGACGAAGCGCAGCCCCGAATCGTCCGGCGACTCTTCGAGCACGACCATCGCCTCGTCGCGCATCCGCTCGACGCGCGGCATGACCGTCTCCCTGACGCGCGCCGCCGCGCGACGCGGCCTGCCGCCTTCGGCCTCCGCGGGGGG
>DATMVI010000240.1:0-4745 GCA_035563275.1 Pyrinomonadaceae bacterium | reverse complement strand
GGCCCTGGATGAAGTTCTGGGAGATGGTCTGGTCGAAGCCGAAGCTGTAGGCCGCCAGGCCGCTGCCGAGGTTGCGGCCGTTGGGCAGCGGGAACTCGTCGAGGAAGGGGCGGATGGCCGGGTGGACGGGGCCCGAGCGCGAGGCGAGGTCGGGGACGACCGTCGAGACGGTGCGGCCGAGGTTCTCGCGCAGGGCCTCGAAGGCCCCGAAGAAGAAGAGCTGGTCCTGCTTGATGGGCCCGCCGATGGAGCCGCCGAACTGGTTGCGGCGGAACTCGGGCTTCTGGGCCCCGTCGAAGAAGTTGCGCGCGTCGAAGTTGTCGTTGCGGTGGAACTCGTAGAGCGAGCCGTGGAAGTTGTTGGTGCCGGACTTCGAGACGGCGTTGATCTGGCCGCCCGAGTTGCGCCCGTACTCGGCCGAGTAGGCGTTGGTCTCGACGCGGAACTCGCGGATGGCCTCGATGCCTAAGACGGTGCCGGCGGCGCTCCCGGCCGGGCCGTTGGTGAAGTCGTTCTGCGGCGTGCCGTCAATCAGGTAGACGTTCGAGCGCGGGTCCTGCCCGTTGATGCTCGCGCCGACGCCGTGGGCCACGACCGAGCCGCCGTCGCGGTGCGGGTAGGCGATGACGCCGGGCTGGAGGAGCGCGAGGTCCGTGTAGTTGCGGCCGTTTAGGGGCAACTGCTCGATGGCGCGCTCGCCGACGAGGTAGGAGAGCTCGGGCGTCTGCGTGTTGACGAGCGCCGCGTCGGCCGTGACGGTCAACTGCTCCTGCTCCGGGCCGGCCACCTCCATCGTGATGTCGAGCGCGGCCGTCTCGCCCACCGTCAGGTTGATGCGCTCGTAGACGTACTGCTTGAAGCCGGCCTTCGCGGCGCGCACCTCGAAGGGGCCGAGCGGGAGGCCCGGGAAGACGTAGTGGCCCTCGGCGTCGCTCGTGGTGGTGCGCGAAAGGCCGGTGTCGAGGTGGCGGGCCGTCACCTCGACGCCCTGTATGACCGCGCCGTTGGCGTCGATGATGTCGCCGTTGAGCGTGCTGGTCGTCGTCTGCGCGCGCGCGACGCCCGCGGCGGCGGCGAGGCAGAGGAGCGCGACGGCGACGCGGAGGAGCGGGAAGGGGAGCGGCGTCGAAGGGGTAAAGCTTTGTGAATGCATGTGACTTTCGGTCAACTCCAATCCGAGAGAGGCTTACATGGCCTTACTTATACTGAGCATTCTAGCAGGCGGTTTCATCCTTTTTCGAGCGCGGCCCCGTGGCGCTTTACAAGATTGACAGATTCGGCCATTCTTTTACACCTTATTTACATCGCCCCGGTCTGTTTTCGGCATAATGGCCGAAACAAATCGGGGCCGCTTTCGTTTCACATTGCGCACGCCCGAAGCCCCCCGGGGGCCGCTTAAGGAGAGTTCTCGTCGTGAGGAAATCCCCCGCCTTCGTACTTTCGTCCGCCATCCTGTACGCCCTTTTATTCGCCCTCCCGGCCGGCGCGCAGACGCACCGCGCCTCGGTGCGCGGCACCGTCACAGACCCCAACGGGGCCGTCGTCCCCAGCGCGCAGGTCACGCTCGTCAACGCCGAGACGAACAAGCGGCGGGCGGTCGTGAGCGACGGGGAGGGGAATTTCTCGATCTCGTCGCTCCCGCCGGGGACGTACCGGCTGGAGGTGTCGGCCGCGGGCTTCGCGACGTTCACGCGCGACGAGACGCTCCCGGTCAATCAGGAGGTGCGGGTCGAGGTCGGGCTCGACGTGGCCAGCGTGTTCGAGCCGCAGGAGGTGTTCGCGGCCGCCAGCCCCTTGAAGAAGGACTCGGCCTCGCTCGGCGCGGTCTTCGAGAACCGTCTGGTCGAGGGGCTGCCGCTCGACGGGCGCAACTTCTACGAGTTGAACCTGCTCGTCCCCGGCGCCGTCCCGCCCGCGCCCGGCTCGGCCGGGTCGGTGCGCGGCGACTTCGCCTTCTCGGTCAACGGCCAGCGCGAGGACGCCAACAACTTCCTGCTCGACGGCGTTTACAACGTCGACCCCAAGCTCAACACCTTCGCCGTGCGCCCGCCCGTCGACGCCATCCGCGAGTTCGAGACGGCCACCTCGACCTACGACGCCGCCTTCGGCCGCAACGTCGGCGCGCAGGTCAACGTCGTCACCAAGTCGGGCACGAACGAGTGGCGCGGCTCGCTCTACGAGTTCCACCGCAACGCCCGCCTCGACGCGCGCAACTTCTTCGCGCCGGCCGGCGAGCCGAAGCCGAAGTACATCCGCAACCAGTTCGGCGGCTCTCTGGGCGGCCCCGTCGTCAAAGACCGCACCTTCTTCTTCGTGGACTACGAGGGCACGCGCTCGCGCGAGGGCGTGACGCGCCTCGCCAACGTGCCGACGCCGGCCGAGAGAGGCGGCGACTTCTCGCAGAGCCTCCTCGGCGTCCCGCGCAACTTCCTCACGGGCCAGCCCTTCGAGGGCGGCCGCATCCCGGACTTCCTGATCCACCCCGTCGGCCGCGCCGTCGCCGCCCTCTACCCCCTGCCGAACCGCGACGTGCCCTTCGCCAACTTCGTCTCGTCGCCGACGCAGGTTGACGATAACGACCACTTCGACGTGCGGCTCGACCACGCCCTGAGCCGCAACTCGACCGTCGTCTTCCGCTACAGCCTCGGCGACCGCCGCTTCTTCGAGCCTTTCGCCGGCCCGACCTTCGCGGCCGTCCCCGGCTTCGGCAACGACGTGCCGCGCCGCAGCCAGAACGCCATGCTCGGCGAGACGCACGCCTTCTCGCCCGCCCTCGTCAACGAGGCGCGCTTCGCCTTCAGCCGCGTCGCCTCGGCCGTCCTGCCCGAGGCGAGCAGCACGGGCCTCGGCCGTCAGGTCGGCCTGCCCGACCTCTCGCCGCTCGCGCGCGACGCCGGGCTGAGCTTCATCACCGTCACCGGCTTCTCGCCGCTCGGGGCCGAGTTCAACAACCCGCAGTCGAGTGTGACGAACACCTTTCAGGCGCTCGACACGGCGACTTACGCGGCGGGCGACCACCTCTTCAAGTTCGGCGCCGACATCCGCGCCGTCCAGCAGAACGGCTTCCGCGACGTGCAGTCGCGCGGCCTCATCCAGTTCTCGCCCTTCGCCTACACCGGCAACGCCCTCGCCGACCTCCTGCTCGGGCTCCCCACGGTGACGGGCGGCGCGCGCGTGGACAACGCGCAACACCTGCGCGCCGAGAGCTACCACTTCTTCGTCAACGACAGCTTCCGCGTGAGCCCCCGCCTGACGCTGACGGCCGGCCTGCGCTACGAGTACAACTCGCCGGCCGTCGATGTCTCCGACCGCGCCAACCTCTACGACCCGCTGACGCGCTCGCTCGTCCGCGTCGGCACGAGCGGAGTCCCGCGCGGCGGCTACGAGGCGGACAGGAACAACTTCGCGCCGCGCGTCGGCCTCGCGTGGACGGTCGGCGACCGCGGCGAGACCGTCCTGCGCGCCGGCTACGGCGTCTACTACGACACCTCGCCGCTCGCGCCCGGCGAGGCGCTCTACTTCAACGCGCCCTTCTTCGACTTCAACCTCTTCTTCCCCCTCCAGAACCTCCCGCTCACTCTGAGCGACCCGTTCCCGGCCTCGTTCCCCTTCGCGCTGCCCGACTCGGCGCAGGCCGTCCAGCGCGACCTGCGCACGCCCTACACGCAGCACTGGAACCTCAACGCGCAGCGCGAGCTGGGCCGCCACTCCGTCCTCGAAGTCGCCTACGTCGGCGCGAAGGGCACGAAGCTTCTGGCGGCGCGCGACCTCAACCAGCCGCTCCCCTCGCGGCTGCCGCCGGGCCTGCCCTTCGTCCCGCGCCCCGTCGCGCAGTTCGACGAGATCAACACCATCGAGTCGCGCGCCTCCTCGAACTACCACGCGCTTCAGGCGCGCTTCCAGCAGCGCCTCGCGCGCGGCCTCGCGGCGCTCGCCTCGTACACGTGGTCGAAGTCCATCGACGACGCCTCGAACTTCTTCCCGAGCGCGGGCGACCCGAACTACCCGCAGAACTCCTACGACCTGCGCGCCGAGCGCGCCCGCTCGAACTTCGACGTGCGCCACCGCTTCACGCTCAGCTACTCCTACGACCTGCCCTTCGGCCGCGGCCGCGCCGTCGGCGGCGACGGCGGCCTGCTGACCACGCTGCTCTCGGGCTGGCAGACCTACGGCATCCTGACCTTGCAGACGGGGCGGCCCTTCACGGTCGCGCTGCTGCGCGAGTTCGACAACAGCGGCACGGGAATCTCGGCGCTCGGCTTCGGCGCCAACGACCGCCCGAACCTCGTCGGCGACCCGAACTCGGGGCCGCGCACGCCCGACCGGTGGTTCAACCCGGCGGCCTTCGCGCTGCCGGCGCCGGGGACGTTCGGCAACGCGGGCCGCAACGTCGTCGAGGGGCCGGGCTACGAGAACTTCAACGCCTCGCTGGTGAAGGACACCGGCTTCGGCGAGCGGGTGCGCCTGCAACTGCGCGCCGAGTTCTTCAACCTCTTCAACCACCCGAACTTCAACCAGCCCGACAACTTCTTCGGCTCGCCCTCGTTCGGGCGCGTCACCTCGGCGCGCGACCCGCGCCACGTCCAGTTCGGGGCCAAGCTGCTCTTCTAAAGCGCACGGAAGAAGTTTTATGAGAAGCACCCTCCGGACGCCGGCCGTCGTCATCCTTCTCGCGCTCGTCCTCGGCGTCGCGGCCTGCGCCGCGCGCGCCACCGGCCAGCCCGACGGGAACGCGACGGCGGCGG
>DATMVI010000239.1:0-2399 GCA_035563275.1 Pyrinomonadaceae bacterium | reverse complement strand
CAGGGGGCCGAGCTGCAACTGCTGCACGAGTACATCGCGCACTGACCCGGCCGGGCGCGCGCGAACATGGGAAGCCGACCCCCCGCGGCCCGCGCCGCCGTGGCGCGGCGCGGCCGCCTCCGCGTCTCATCCCGCGAGCGTACAGGGTAGCCGCGGGGACACAGAGAGAGGCAGTTTAAAAACCCTCGCGGGAGAGCCGGGCGACGAACGTCAGGCCCGGCTCTCCCGCGAGGGTTTCATTCTTTCTTCTTAATCTCTGTGCCTCTATTGCCGCCTGTGCCACTCGGCTAAAAGCTCGCGCTCGCGCTCGGGCTTGAGCGTCACGTCGGGCTGCGGCACGCCGTCCTTGCCGGGCGCCGGCCGCCCTTCGTTCTCGCGCTGCCACGCGAGCGTGTCGCGGATGGTCTCGGCTAACGGCCGGAAGGTGAGGCCGGCGGCGACGGCGCGCTCGACGCTGGCGCGTAGGAAGTGGCCGTGCGTCTCGCTCGACTCGGGTATCCACAAAGGTAGCTCCCCCCACGGCTCGGCGCCGCGTTCGAGCAGGAACTCTTCGCCGACCCACGTCAGCCGCGCGCCGCTCCGGCTCGCCGCGCGGCACTCTTCGAGGAAGCGCCCCATCGTCAGCGTGTAGTCCGGCCCAGAGGCGTTGTACACGCCCGCGCGGCCTGCCTCCGCCATCCGCACCGTCCACCCGGCGAGGTCGCGCGCGTCGATGATCTGAATCTGCCTCGCGGGATTACCCGGCGCGAGCACTTCGCCGCCGCGCGCCACGCGGGCCGTCCAGTAAGAGAAGCGCACGGTCGGGTCGTGCGGGCCGACGATGAGGCCGGGCCGGACGACGAGCACGCGCCCCGGCATCGCCGCCTCGGCCGCGCGCTCCGAGAGGACTTTCAGAGGCCCGTAGGTCTCGCCCGTCACCTCTTCGACGGTCTCGTCCGCCGCCGCCGCCAGCGGCGCGTCCTCATGCACGGGCCGGCTGAAATCCGCGTAGGCCGAGACCGAAGAGACGAAGACGTAAAGCCCGACCTTGTCGGCCAGCAGCTCGGCCGACGCGCGCACCAGCCGCGGCACGTAGCCGCTGGTGTCCACGACCGCGTCCCAACTTCCCCCGCGCAGCGCGTCGAGTCCGCCGTCGCGGTCGCCCCGCAGCTTTTCCACCTCGGGGAACAACTCCGGGTTGCGCCGCCCGCGGTTGAAGATCGTCACCTCGTGCCCGCGCGCCAACGCCGCCTCGACCAGATGCCGGCCGAGGAACAAAGTGCCGCCGAGAATCAGGAGCTTCATCCCAGACCTCGAAAGGAAGTAGACAGTAGTCAGTAGTCAGTAGCGCCCCGCGCCGCGATGGCTGACGCTGAGACCGGAACGCTTGATAAGCACAGAATTTTTCTACTGACTACTGACTACTGACTACTGTCTACTGTCCTCCCTCACACCGTTCTTGTTACCTTCGCGAGCGAGCGCGGGGCGTCGGGGTCGAGACCTTTGTGGTCGGCGAGGAGGGCGGCGAAGAGCTGCGCGGGGATGATGTAGGGGATCACCGCGAGCGTCTCGCCGATCTCGCCGGGCAGGCGGACGGCGTTCGTGCAGCACCGGGCGATCTCGTCGTCGGAGGTGAAGACGAGCGTGTCGGCGCGCAGCTCCTTGAGGCGCCGGAGCAGCTCGCGCACCCCGCCGAGGGTGACGCCCGGCGGCGCGAAGGCGAAGATCGGGAAGTGGCGCTCGACGACCGCCAGAGGGCCGTGCAGGAAGTCGGCCGAGGAGAAGCGCTCGGCCACCACGTAGCACGTCTCCATCAGCTTCAAAGCCATCTCGAAGGCGTTGGCGTAGATCAGCCCGCGCCCGACCACGACGCAGTTCTCCATGAAGACGTAGCGCTCGACGAGGCGCTCGATGTCGGGGCGCAGTTCCAGCGCGCGCGCCGCGAAGTCGGGGATGGCCTCGTAGCCGAGCCGCGCGCCGCCGTCCGACAGCGCCTCGGCCAGCATGTAGAAGTGGAGGAGCTGCCCCGTGTAGGTCTTCGTCGCCGCCACCGAGCGCTCGCGCCCGCCGTGCATCAGCAGCGTCTCGTCCACGATCCTCGTCATCGAGGAGTCGGGCTCGTTCGTGATGCCGACGGTGTGCGCGCCGCCCTCGCGCGCGCTCTCCAACACGCGGTTGATGTCCTCGCCCTCGCCCGACTGCGAGACGCCGACGACGAGCGCGCCGTCGAGCCGCAGGCGCGCGCCGTAGAGCGTGTGCACCGAGGGCGCGGCGAGCGCGACCGGGATGCCCGTCGTGATCTCCAGCAGGTAACGGCCGAAGAGCGCCGCGTTGTCGCTCGACCCGCGCGCGACGAGCACGATCAGTTCGACGCCGCGCCCGCGCAAAAACTGGCCCAGCCGCTCGACCTTCGCGCGCTC
>DATMVI010000238.1:0-24568 GCA_035563275.1 Pyrinomonadaceae bacterium | reverse complement strand
GCTGCGACTTCGGCCGGCTGTGGGCCGACGCCGCGCGCGGCGGGGAGCTGGCGGCCATCGGCGGCGGGGAAAGTTGCTGGTGCACGCACGTCTGCTTCATCCACGACTCGATGCGCCACTCGCGACGCGCCCTCCTGTGGGAGGTTCCGAAGAACTACCTGACGCGCGGGAGTTGGTGAGGCGGCGAACCGGCGGGGGCCGCCGAGCGTTTATCTGGTTGAGGCCGCGCAAGGCCGCCCGTAATCTGTCTGAGTGAGGTGGCTTCAGGATGAACTTCTTCAAAATCTTAATCGCGCTCGTCGCGCTCTTCCTCATCGCCGTCGGCGCGTTCGCCGTCTTCGGCCTCGTCGCCGCGATCTTCAAATATCTGATCTTCTTCGGCGTCATCTTCCTCGTCGGCGCGGTCGCCTACAAGGCGCTGAAGGGCGACGGCCGCGGCCACGAGTACCAGCTCGGCAACGACCCCGAGTCCGATCTGGCGCGCGCCGACCGCCTCCTCGAAGAGATGCGGCGCAAGCAGTTGACGAAGTGAGGCGGGCGCCGGGCGAGAGCGAGATGACTTCGCCCGGCGCCCACGGAGGTCGAGTGGCCGAAGACCCGAAGGAGCAGCAGGAGACGACGCGGCGCAGCAGCATGGCCTACGCGGCCGGGCTGGCGATTTTCTTCTCCGTCCTCTCCTTCATGGGCGTCGGCTGGGCGCTCGACCGCTGGCTCGGGACGGGCTGGCTGATGGTCGCCGGCATCGTCCTCGGCTCGGTCGTCGGCTTCTACGAGTTCATCCGCATCATGTCGCGGATCAAGTGACGACGGTGCTCGACAGCGGCCGCGGGGCGCGTGTAGAATCGTCCGTTCCGTAATGAGCGAGATCGCGGACAGTGGCGCGGGGGGGCTGCCGGAGGCCGGGGGCGAAGACCCGCGGGCGATGGAGCGCCGCATCTTCCGCCTGATGTGCGCGTCGGCGGCGCTGGCGGTCTTGGCGGCCGCGCCCCTCGCCCCGTGGCGCGTGACGGCGGGGCTGCTCTTAGGCGGCGCTCTCTCGCTCCTGAACCACCACTGGCTGCGAACCTCGGTGGAGGCCGTCTTCGGGGCGACGCCGCCGGGCGGCCGGCCGAGGCTCAAGGCGTCGCGCTACATCCTGCGCTACTTCGTCGTCGCCGCCGCGGTCGCCGCCGCCTACAACTTGAATCTGGTCTCGCTGGCCGCCACGTTCGCCGGCCTCTGCTCGTTCGTGCCGGCGTCGCTCGCGGAAGGGCTCAGGCAGTTATACTTCGCCATCGCGCGTCGGGAGGAAACTTAAAAGCGATGTTCCTGTTCGAAGACACGAAGGCCGGGGTCGAGGCGACGGGCGGGCACACCTCGGCGGCCGCCGAGCACACGGCCGAGGCGGGCGGGCACCACACGCCGCTCATCGTCGAGTTCCTGAACCGGCAGTTCGGCGAGCCGGTGCACGAGTTTCAGATGCACTACACGAAGCCGCTGTGGGACAAGTTCTTCGGCTACTTCGGGACGACGGCCGAGAACGTCTTCGGCGCGTACACGGCCGAGAACGCGATCCCGTGGTACACGGTGATGTTCGTCCTCGCGGCCCTCTTCTCGCTGGCGCTCGTCTGGATCCTCAAGCCGGGCAGGCTCTCGGAGGACGCGCCGCCCGACAGCCAGCTGACGCTCGAAGCCGGGGTGCTGGCGATGCGCAACCTGCTCGTCGATAACGTCGGCCCGCACGGCCTGAAGTATTTCCCGGTCGTCGCCACCTTCGGCATCCTGATCCTCGTCTCGAACCTGATGGGGCTCGTGCCGGGTCTGATGTCGCCGACGGCCTCGACCTCCGTGACGTTCGCCCTCGGCATCACCTCGTTCGTCTACTACAACGCCATCGGGATTAAGGAGAACGGGCTGGCCGGCCACCTGCGCCACTTCGCGGGGCCGATCCCGTGGCTCGCCTTTCTGATGTTCCCCATCGAGCTGATCAGCAACCTCGTGCGGCCGCTCTCGCTCGGCGTCCGGCTCTTCGGGAACCTCTTCGGCGACGAGCAGATTCTCGGCACCATCTTCGGCATCTTCAACTGGCTGCTGCCGATCTTCATCATGCCGCTGAGCGTCTTCGTCGCCTTCATGCAGACGTTCATCTTCGTGCTGCTCTCGATCATCTACATCAGCGAGGTGACGCACCACCCGCACGAAGAGGGGCACGGCGAGCACGCGCACGGCCACGCCGAGGGCGGCATCGTCAGCGCCCCGGCCCACTGAGCGGTTCTTTAAATTTTCATACGCGCGCCATCAAGGAGCGTTTTGGGGCGCGGCCGCCTCGGGCGGCGGGTGCAACGGCGCACGCGCACGTCGGGCCGCACGGGAAACAGGTTCGGACTCGGGAGGGACTGGGGCGGGCTGAGGCTTCGCGCGCGGGGCGCGGCCGAGGCGGACGCCGGTCATCGCTTTCGCGGTTTGAAAGCCGTGAGTGCCGACACCGCCGGAGCGCCGTTGTAAGAGGGGCGGCGGATACCGGGTGGAGGCGAAATCATACGGGGCGCGCCGCGGCGCGGGTCTGACGCGACAGCAGCCGCGGCCCCGGCTCTTTCGTCAGAGTCCGAGAGGGTGAGCAGGAGGAAACCATGCATAAGTTGAGAATGGCCTTCTTCGCCGTGGTCGGCGTGCTGATGTCGGCGGCCCCGGCGCTGGCGCAGGCCGGGTCGGTCGCGGCCGACAACGAGCAGTCGGTGCTGAAGTACAGCAAGATCGCGGCGGGCTTCGGCTTCGCCATCGCGGCGGCGCTGGCCGCCATCGGCCAGTCGCGCGTCGCGGCGGCGGCGGCCGAGGGCGTGGCCCGCAACCCCGGCGCGGGCGCGCGCATCCAGACGCTGATGATCCTCGGCCTCGTCTTCATCGAGACGCTGGTGCTCTTCACGTTCGTCATCGTCTTCGTGAAGCTCCCGTAACCGGGCCGGACACAGAGACACACGCGAGCGGGCGCGATTCGTCAGAGTCGCGCCCGCTTTTTTTAAGAACAGAACCGGGCGGGTCTCAAGCCACCTCGGCGTGAACTGCGACCCTCCCGCTACCGCCCGCGGTTCTGTTTCGCTTCGTGGGCGGCGCGGAGGATGGGGTCGATGGTGGGGGCGAAGGGCGGGGCGTAGGCGAGGTCGAGCGCCTCGACTTCTTCCACCTTGAGGCCGGCGTGCAGCGCGGCGGCGTAAACGTCCATCCGGTGCGCGACGCCCTCGCGGCCGACCATCTGCGCGCCGAGCAGGCGGCCGCGGCGGTCTGCGACGAGCCGCGTGAAAATCTTCGACCCGCCTTCGTAGTAGCCGGCGCGCGAGGCGGCCTCGCTCTCAGACTCCTCGGCGTCGAAGCCCGCGGCCCGCGCCTCCGCGAGCGAGAGGCCCGTGCGCGCCACCTCCAGACCGAAGACCTTGACGGCCGTCGTCCCGACGACGCCCGCGTAGCGCTCGCCGCCAACCCCGCCGCCCGCGGCGTTCGCGCCCGCCACCCAGCCCTGCCTCACGGCCGGCTGGCCGAGCGGGTGCCACACGCGACGGCCCGAGACGCGGTGCAAGACCTCGCAGCAGTCGCCCGCCGCGTAGACGCCGGCCGCGCTCGTCCGCTGCCACTCGTCGGTCACGACGGCCCCGCTCTCGCCCGTCTCCAGCCCCGCGCCCGCGGCCAGCGCGACCTCGGGCCGCGTGCCCACGCCGACCAGCACCACGTCGGCCTCGAAGGCCCGGCCCGCGTCGGTCAACACGCGCGCGACGCGGCCGCGCGCGCCCTCGAACGCCGCGGCCCGCTCGCCGAAGAAGAGCTCGACGCCGCGCGCGCGCATCTCATCCGCGACCAGCGCGCCCGCCCGCCCGCCGACCGCGCCCATCACCTCCGCGGAGGATTCGACGAGCGTCGTGCGCAGGCCGCGCTCGCGGAAGGCTTCGGCCATCTCCAGCCCGATGTAGCCCGCGCCGACGACGACGGCCGCGCGCGGCCGCGCCTCGCCCATGAAGCGCAGGAGCCTGCGCCCGTCGCGCAGGTGGCGCAGCGTGAAGACGCCTTCGAGGTCGCGCCCCGGCATCGGGGGGCACACGGCCCGCGCGCCCGTGGCGAGGACGAGCGCCGTGTAACCGACCTCGCGCTCCTCGCCGCCTTCCGCGTAGCGCAGGACGGACTTGGCCGGGAGGATTTCCAGCGCCTCGCCGCGCAGGCGGAGGTCTATGTCGTGCTTCTCGCGGAAGAACTCGGGGGCGCGCGCCACGAGCCGTTCGGGCGAGGCGATGCGGCCGCCGACGACGTAAGGCAGCCCGCACGCGCCGTAGGAGGCGTCGCCCGTGCGTTCGAGCACGGTGATGCTCAAGTCCGGCGCTCTCCGCCGCGCCTCCATCGCCGCCGCCAGCCCCGCGGCCACCCCGCCGACCACGACCAGATGCTCTTTGCCCACAGCGACACGGCCCGCCTCCCGAGGGATGAGATAGCCGTGAGAGCGTACCCAAAGAGCGGGGAAAGGGCAAAAGGGAATCGGGGTGGGCGCGCAGGGCGAAGATGTTGACGTGGCCGGCCGGGGCGGAAAGGCGTCTGTATTGCGTGTTTAGAAACCAGTGTGATACGCTCACTCAACTCTTAAAGAGACGGCGAGGCGGAAACCTAGTCGATGAAAACGTGCCCGGCATGCGGTAAGGAGTACGAGGACGCCAACACGCTGTGCCCCGCGGACGGCGCGGTGTTGAAGAAGTCCGAGGGCGACGACCCGCTGGTCGGGCAGGTGCTCGCCGGCAAGTACCGCATCGAGGAGAAGATCGACGAGGGCGGGATGGGCTGCGTCTACCGCGCCACCCACGTCCTGATGGAGAAGACCGTCGCCGTCAAGGTGCTCCACCCGGCGCTGGCCGCCGACGAGAAGATCGTCGCCCGCTTCACGCGCGAGGCCAAGGCCGCCTCGCGCATCTCGCACCCGCACGCCATCGTCGTCACCGACTTCGGCGAGTCCGAGCAGGGCGTCGTCTACCTCGTCATGGAGTACCTGCGCGGCCGCACGCTCAAGGAGGTCGTCCGCACCGAGGGGCCGATGCCGCTCGCGCGCGTCTCCGAGATCGTCCGGCAGGTCTCGGGCGCGCTCGACGCCGCGCACGAGCAGGGCGTCGTCCACCGCGACCTCAAGAGCGACAACATCATGCTCGAAGAGACCGCGGGCGGCGACTGGGCGAAGGTGCTCGACTTCGGCATCGCCAAGATTCAGGAGGAGACCGGCAAGACCGACCCGGGCCTCACCGCGCCCAACCTCATCATCGGCACCCCGCAGTACATGTCGCCCGAGCAGTGCGGGCAGGCCTCGGCCATCGACCAGCGCTCGGACATCTACTCCTTCGGCATCATCCTCTACGAGATGCTCGCCGGCCACGTCCCCTTCACGGGCGAGTCGCCGACGGCCATCATGATGAAGCACATTCAGGAGCCGCCGCCCTCGATCCTCGAAGAGCGGCCCGACCTTCCCGCGGGCGTCGGCCGCGTCGTCGCGCGCGCCCTCGCCAAGCGCCCCGAAGACCGCTTCCAGCGCGCCTCGGAACTGCCCGACGCGCTCGCGCTGGCGGCCGCCGAGGAGGCGGTCGAAGTGCCCGTCCCCGTCGCGGCCTCTGACACCAACCGCATCGTCGTCCCGACCGCGCCGAACGAGCCGCCGCGCACCACGACCGTCGTCGACGACGAGGCGACCGTCGTCAGCGCCGAGATGTCGCGGACGCCGACCGACGAGCGGTTGCCGCCGCCGGTCGCGCCCGTCCCCGCGGCGGACTTCAACCCGTGGCGCATCGCGCTGCCGGCCATCGCCGCGCTCGCCGTCGTCTTCGCGGTCTTCTTCGCCTACCAGCGGCTCGGCGCGTCGAACGAGCCGGCGCAGCCGCCGCTCAACGCCGACCCCAACAGCCAGCCCGCGCAGCCCGTCGCGCCGCCGTCCGGGCAGGCCGAGACCAACCTCGCGCCCGCCTCGACGCCGACGCCAACGTCACCGACCACGCCCGGCGACGCGCCGCTGACGACGGCCGACCCCGGCTCGTTCCAGACCGAGGGGTCGGCCTCGCCCACGCCCGCGGCCTCGCCGCAGGGCCGCGCGGGCGGCGAGAACGCCAACCAGCGGCCGCGCGACGAGGCGACGCCCGAAGAGGGCGGCGAGGAGGAAGAGGAAGAGGAGCCGGAGCCGGAGCCGACTCCGCGCACGCGCCGCACCCCGAACGCCAACGTCACCGTCCCGACCGGCGAGCCGCCGCCCCCGCCCCGGCCCCGCCCCGAGTCCAGCCCCGCCGAGCAACTCGGCGACCCCGAGCCCCCGGCCGTGCCGTCTCGCTAGGCCAGTTTCGCCCGCCGGTTTCCCGGCGCACCTACACCCCGCCGATTTCCCGGCCTTCACGCGGGTTAAACGCTAAGTCCAAGCTACATAATGATTTTGCGACGCCGCGGGGCGGGGGCGCGACACCTTCCGGCGGGGCCGCACGCGGGTGGGCGAGGGGCGGGCCTTACCTGCTGTCGCCGCCAGCGTGCCGCGCGACCGCTTGGCGCAGGAGTCCGAGCAGCACGTCTTCGTCCTCAATCTCCGGTTCGACGTGGACGACGTGGCAGGGCAGCGCGAAGGACAGCCCGCGGAGCTTGACCGCGTCCTTCGCCGTCGTCAGCAGTCGGCGCGCGCCCCGCCCGGCGGCTTCGCGCGAGAGCGCGTCGAGGTCTGACTGTTTGTAGGCGTGGTGGTCTGGAAAGGCCCGCGTGTGAACCGGCTCAAGGCCGTCGCCGCGCAGGTGCGCGAAGAAGGCGCGCGGGTTGCCGATGGCGCAGAAGGCGGCGCAGGCGTCGTCGTCACCGCAGCCTTCGTGCCCATCAGGTTCCGGCGCCGGGGCGAGCGGGCGCACGGCGCTCGTCCTGAGCCGCGAGGTGAGGACGGGGGCGCGCCCTCCGGTCAGGCGTGCGGCCTCGGCGCGTAAGTGTTCGAGGTCTGCGGCGAGGTCGGCGCGCGTGATGACGACGCAGCCGGCGCGCGCGAGGCCCTCGCGCGGCTCGCGCAGGCGGCCGGACGGCAGGAGTCGCCCGCCGCCCCACGGGTCGGTCGCGTCGAGCGTCACCACGTCGAGTTCGCGCGCGAGCCGCAGGTGTTGGAAGCCGTCGTCGAGGACGAAGGCGTCGGAGCCCAGCACCTCGACGGCCCAGCGCGCGGCCGCGACGCGGTCGGCGTCGCTGACGACCGAGGCCGCGCCCAGCAGTTGCTCGGCCAGCAGCCGCGGCTCGTCGCCGCCCTCGCGCGCCTCCGCGAGCAGTCGGGCGCCGTCGGAGACGACCACGCGCTTCCGCTCGTTGGCCCGCCCGTAGCCGCGCGTCAGCACGCAGACGCGCCGCCCCTCCGCGGCCAGCGCGCGCGCCACCCACCCGACCAGAGGCGTCTTGCCCGTCCCCCCGGCCGTCAGGTTGCCGACGCTGACGACGGGCACGCCGGCCCCCCGCGCGGCGAGCGCGCCCGAGCGGTAGAGCGCCAGCCGCGCGCGCACGAGCGCGCCGTACAGTGCCGTCAGCGGTGTGAGCGCGAGAGACATAAAAGAGGGCTCCGGGTGCCGGGCTCCGGGCTCCGGGTTATCACGTTTCAGACTTCGTGTGTCGGGACGTGCAAGTCGTCTTTCCGGCGCCCGACGCCCGACGCCCGATAGCCGACAACCGGCACCCCTTCGATGATCGGGGCGAGCAGGCGGACGGTGCGCGCCGTCGCGCCGCGGTTCTGTTCGAGGAGGGCGCGGGCGCGCTCGCCGGTGCGCCGCCGCCTCGGCCCGTCGGCCAAGAGGTCTTTGAGGGCGCGGGCCAGCGCCCCGGCCGCTGCGTCTTCGTTTTCGGTTTCGGGGAGTTGCACGAGCGCGCCGTGGCGGACGAACTCGCCGACGATCTGCCTGAAGTTGAAGGTGTGCGGGCCGGTGACGACGCAGCGCGCGTCGAGCGCGGGCTCCAGCACGTTATGCCCGCCGACGCGCGCGATGCTGCCGCCGACGAAGACGAGGTCGGCAAAGGGGTAGGCCGCGCGCAGCTCGCCGATGCTGTCGAGCAGCACGGCGTCGGCCGCCGCGTCCGTCTCGCGCGGCGGCGCGCCGCGTCGCGCCCAGCCGAGGCCCGACGCCGCCAAAAGCGAGGCGACCTCCTCGAACCTTTCGGGGTGGCGCGGCGCGACGAGCAGCCGCGGGCGGGTCGCGCCGCCGCCGGCGAGACGTTCGAGGGCCGCGAGCAGGACGCGCTCCTCGGGCGCGTGCGTGCTGGCGGCGACGACGAGCGGCCGCCGGCCGTCGAAGCCGAACCTTTGCCGCAGCTCCCCGGTCAGCGGGTGCGCGCCGCCGGCTTCGAGGTCGAACTTGACGTTGCCGGAGACTTCGACGAGCGCGGGCGCGAGGCCGAGCGCGACGAGGCGCGCGGCGTCGGCCTCGGTCTGCGCGACGGCGAGCGAGAGGTCTCGGACGACGCGGCGGATGAAGAATCCGATGAGCCGGTAGCGGCGGAAGGACTTCTCGGAGACGCGGCCGTTGACGAGGGCGACGGGCACGGCGCGCCTGCGGCACTCGCGCAGGAAGCGCGGCCACAGCTCGGTCTCCATCACCAGCACCGCCGAGGGGTTGATTGCGCGCAGCGCGCGGCGCACGCTCCACGCCCAGTCGAAGGGGAAGTAGAAGACGAGGGCGGCGCGGCCCCGGAACGCCTCGCGCGCGACGCGCTGGCCGGTCAGCGTCGTGGTCGAGACGACGAGGGCGTGGCGCGGGAACTCGGCCAGCAGCGCGTCGAAGAGCGGGCGGGCCGCCTGCGTCTCGCCGACCGAGACGCAGTGGAGCCAGAGTACCGGCCGCCCCCCCGCGTCGAAGCGCGGCAGCCCCCCGGCGCGCTCGGCCAGCCCCGCCGCGTACTTGCCGTGCCGCAGCGCGTCGAGCGCGAAGCGCGGCAGCAGCGCCAGCACGCCGAGGCCGAGGAGGAGGCTGTAAAGGAAGTACATGGGTTCAAGGTTCAAGGTTCAAGGTTCAAAGCTCAAAGTCGGCGCTTCGGAACCTTGAACCTTGAACCTTGAACTTTGAACCGCCGCCTACTTCGCGCGCTCGATGTAGCGGCCCTCGATGGGGTCAACGCGGATGCGGTCGCCCTCGTTGATGAAGGGCGGGACGGAGATGGTGACGCCGTTCTCCAGCACGGCCGGCTTGTTGACGTTCGAGACGGTCGCGCCTTTGACGGTCGGCTCCGTGCTCGCCACGGTCAGGATCATCGACGGCGGGAGGTCGATGCCGATGGGCGCGCCCTCGTAGTACTCGGCCTGAATCTTCATGCCGGGCGTGAGCCACTGCGCCATGCCGCCGAGGTCTTCGTCCGAGAGGGCCGTCTGCTCGTAGTTCTCCGTGTTCATGAAGTGGTGGTGGGTGCCGTCGGAGTACATGTACTCCATCTCGTGCTGTTCGAGGACGGCGCGCTCGACCGTGTCGGCCGAGCGGAAGCGGTGCTCGAAGGACGAACCCGAGCGCAGGTTGCGCAGCTTCGTCTGCATCATCGCGCGGAGGTTGCCGGGCGTGTGGTGGCGCGCGTCGAGCACCTTGCACGGCTCGCCCTCGAAGACGATGACCATGCCCTTCCTGATTTGCGTCGCGGGAATTGCCATGTAAAGACTCCAGCTCCGTGTCCGATAGAATTTTGCGGTCTGCTTCGCGTGCCGAAAGGCGGCGCGCGCCCCACAGGGAGAGGCCGCCGCGCCCTTCGCAAACTGCGTAGTCTAGCGAGCCGCCGCGCGCTTTGTCCAGCGGCGGCCGGCGCTAAAGGGGCGGCGGCGGGGTCGGGGCGCGGCCGGGCGCGGGGCTAGACGAACGCCGAGTCCTTCGACGGGTCAGAGCCGCCATCCAGCTTGAAGAAGACGCGCAGCGTCACCTGATATTCGAGCCGGCCCTGTTGCAGCCCGCCGCGCATCTCCTCGACGACGAACCACGAAAGCTCGCGCAGGGTCTGGCGCGCGCGCCCCACGGCGACCTCGATGGCGTGGCTGAAACTCTGGTCGGACGTGCCGACGATCTCGACGCCCTTGAAGACGTTTTCGCCCATGCGAATCCTCCGCGTCTGAAGTTCAGAACCGAAATCTGAGACGGTAGATGTTTGGTGTTGAAGCCGTGCGGAACCTAGCACGCGCGCGGGGGCGAGTCAAGACGTTCTGCCGCGACGATCCCGCGGACGGAAATACGCGGGCGCGGACGAAAAAGAGCGGGCTGACAACCGAGAGACACCGGAGGGATTGGTGTTTCTCGTCTGCCAGCCCGCTCTTCTCGGAGGAGCCCACCTTCCTGAGCGAATAAACGACGGGCGGGCGAAGAAGTTCCGAAGAAAATTTCGGCGTGGGAAAGTTTTACAAGCCGGCGTCGTCGGCCTTCACGCGGCGCGCGCGCGCAGCGTCCGGCGCTGGCGCGCGACGTGGTCGAGCCACTGCTGCGCCTCGCGGTAGAAGGGGAAGCGCTGCTCCTCGGCGCGGAAGGCTTTGGTGTGGTAGTAGCGCCGGCCGTTGATGAGGCGGGCCGGGTGTTTGATGTGCAGCATCTCGTGGTAGAGGATGTACTCGACGAACCACTCGGGCACGTCCTCGCTGTCGAGCGTCTTGCTGATGACGATGGTGTCGTGCGCGCCGTCGTGGTGGCCGAGGATGGTGCGCGTGCGCCGGCGCGACCACGTGAGCGTCGGCCGCTCCAGCGCGCCCTCGAAGTAGCGCTGGTTCAAACGGCGGAACATCCGTTCGAGATCGTAGACGCGCCCCTGCGCCGTGGAGATGAGCTTGCGCCCGCGCTGTCGGCGCGCGAGGTCGGAGGCGCGCAAGACCTCGGGCGCGCAGGCGTAGTCGCGGTAGACCTTCTCGTAGAAGGGCGGCGTCTTGCGCCTGAGCAGCTTGGCGACGAGGATGAAGGCGAGCGCGCGGTGGACGTTCAGGGGCGCGTCCCGGAAGATGTCCGAGAGGCGGACGTAGACGCGGCCCGAGCGCACGCGGATCGTGTGGTTGAGGCCGGCGTAAGGATAGTAGCGCGCGTCCACTTCGGGCGCGGCGCGCCGGGGCGCGAGCTGCCGGAAGGCTTCGAGGAAAAGGGTGCCGAGCAGTGGTTGTGAGTCGGGCATCTGGCGTCTAAACCCCTGCGAAAGTCTGGCCGCGTTTTCGGGTCGGAAAGCTACCGAAAGAGTCGCGCTGCCTCGGCGCCGGAGACGAAGTTTACACGGAGACAGGAGCCCCGATATTAAGGGGCTCCCGGCCGGGGCGTCAAACGGGAGTTTCCGGCGCGCCGCTAAGCCTTTTGCCTGCCGCTAAATGGGCGCCGGCCGCGGCGGGCGGGCGTTTCAAAGACCAAAATCGCCCCGGCTCAATTCTTTTGGCTGCAACGGTTTAAGTCCGTCGGCGTGAAGGCGAGGCTGAGGCGCGGGCGTAAAGCTAGCCGTGTCTTTGAATTATCCGGCCGGCGGGGGCGGCGCCGGGCCGGGTCTGGGCCGGCGGGGCGCCGGTTTGCCCCGTTTTTCTCTCTTCCGTTATACTCCGAAGGGGGCCTCCGGGCGGGGCCGCGCGGGCCGCGGGAAATAAAAACTTGACAGGGCGCGGCGGCCGCCGTTAACAATGTTAAGATTGCGGCCGCGCCCCCCGCGCGCACCCGCGCAAGCCCCCGTTGCCCCGCACGCCTTTACTCGCACGATGGCATTTCGCGCTCCGACATTTCCGACGCAGGCCGACTGGACGCCCGACGCGCGCGGGCAGGCCGTGCTCTCGGCCATCATCAAGGAGCACCTGCGGACGGGCGAGCCGGTCGGCTCGCGCACCATCGCCGAGAGCTTCGCGGGCGGCGCGGGCTGGAGCCCCGCGACCATCCGCAACGTGATGGCCGAACTCGAAGAGCACGGCCTCGTCGAGCAGCCGCACACCTCGGCGGGCCGCGTCCCGACCGACATGGGCTACCGCTTCTACGTGGATCACATGGTCGGCGACGCGCGCGTCTCGCGGGCCGACATGTCGGCCATCGACCGCACGCTCGGCCTCGCCGGCGGCGACGCCCCCGCGCAGCCCGGCCGGCTGATGGAGAAGGTCTCGCACCTGCTCTCGGAGCTCTCGACGAACGTCGGCATCGTCGTCTCGCCGCCGGTGGCCGACAGCCGGCTCGAACACATCGAGTTCCTGCAACTCGCCGACGGCCGCGTCCTCGTCGTCCTCGTCTTCGCGTCGAGCGTCGTGCAGAACAAGATCATCCGCGTGGACGAGCCCCTGACGCAGGGCGAACTCGAACAGGCGGCGCGCTACCTCAACACCGAGTTCAGCGGCAAGAGCCTGCAGGCCATCCGCGCCGAGGTCATCGCCATGATGCGCGAGGAGAAGGCGCTCTACGACCGCCTGCTGAGGAACGCCGTGCTGCTCTTCGAGCGGAGCGTCGGCGCCGACGGGGAGGGCGAGACGGGCGACGTGTACATCGACGGCGCGTCGAACATTCTGGCCAAGCCGGACTTCGCGGACGTGGAGCGCCTGCGCGAACTGTTCCGCACCTTCGAGGCCAAGTCGCGCCTCGTCAAAATCCTCAACGAGTGCATCGCGCGCGAGCCGGCCTTCGGCGATGTGCACGTCGTCATCGGCCGCGAGCACAGCGCGCCTTCGATGCAGTCGTGCGCGCTCATCACCGCGCCGTACCGGCTCGGCGAGGGCGGCGTGGCCGGCACGCTCGGCGTCGTCGGCCCGATGCGCATCGAGTACGCGCGCACCATCGCGGTCGTCAACTACATCGCGCGGCTCGTCGAGCGCGTGCTGCGCGAGGAGGCCGGGCGCGCCTGACGCGCGGGCCGGGATCAGTGGTCGGGAAACAAGGGTCGAAGGGATGAATCAGACGGACATGGCAGACAAGGAGAGGCAGCCGCCGAACCGCATCCCCGTGCGCTTCGTCGGAGACGAAGGCGAGGGGGGCGGCGAGCGGCCGGACGGCAGCGCGGGGGGCGAGCTGACGCCCGAGGAGTTGGGGCGGGCCTCCATCTACGAGGACGCCGGCGAGATGGCCCGGCGCATCGACCGCGGCGGCGAGGACGACACCGCGGCGGGGCGCGAGCGGGCCGACGACGCCGACGTGGCCGGCACCATCGACTACAACGAACTGAACGAGAGCCGCGAGGATCGGGACACGACGCCGCCGCAGTCGGGCGAAGACCCGGCGGCCGGAGGCGACGCCGACGCCGAGGCGGGCGAGCGCCAGCGTCAGGCCGGCGCGGCCGACGGGCCTCTGATGGCCGAGCTGCTGGCGACGCGCGCCGAGCTGCGCCGCGTCGAGGCCGGGCTGAAGAAGGCGGCCGACGAGCGGCAGGAGCTGCTCGACAAGCTGGCGCGCCGGCAGGCCGACTTCGACAACTTCCGCAAGCGCACCGAGCGCGAGCGGAAGGACACCTACAACAACGCGCTCGGCGACGTGGTCGCCCGCCTGCTGCCCGTCGTCGATAACCTCCAGCGCGCGCTCGACACCGAGCGCACGCGGGAGGCGGCCGGGTCGGCCGAGCTGAGCCACTTCCTGCGCGGCGTCGAGCTGATCGGCAAGCAGCTCGACGGCGTGCTCGAAGCCCTCGGCGTCGAGGCCGTCCCCGCGGTCGGGCACCCCTTCGACCCGCACGTCCACGAGGCCGTCGCCACCGCGGAGACGGACAGGTTCGAGGCCGACACGGTGATGGAGGAGATGCGCCGCGGCTACCGCCTCGGCGACAAGCTCCTCCGCCCCGCGATGGTCAAGGTCGCCAAACAGTAGACGCCGTCAACCGTAAATCGTGAATCGTAAACCCGAGGGGGCGCGCGCCGCCCGGCTTACGATTCACCGCTCGGCCTGAGCGACACCCGACCACGATTTACGATTCACGATTCACGATTCACGGTACTTAAAGCTATGGGCAAAGTTGTCGGGATTGATCTGGGCACGACGAACTGCTGCGTCGCGGTGCTCGAAGGCGGCGCGGTGCAGATCGTGCCGAACAAGGAAGGCGGGCGGACGACGCCGACGGTGGTCGGCTTCACGGACAAGGGCGAGCGCCTCGTCGGGCAGATCGCCAAGCGGCAGGCCGTGACGAACGCCGCCAACACCGTCCACGCCGTCAAGCGCCTCATCGGCCGCAAGTACGACGAGGAGGAGGTGGCGCGCTCGCGCGAGACCGCGCCCTTCGAGATCACGGCGGCCGCCAACGGCGACGCGCGCATTCAGGTGCAGGGGCGCGTCTACAGCCCGCAGGAGATTTCCGGCATCGTCCTCCAGCGCCTCAAGGCCGCGGCCGAAGACTTCCTCGGCGAGTCGGTCACCGACGCCATCATCACCGTCCCGGCCTACTTCGACGACGCGCAGCGGCAGGCCACCAAAGACGCCGGCAAGATCGCGGGCCTGCGCGTCGAGCGCATCATCAACGAGCCGACGGCCGCCGCCCTCGCCTACGGGCTGGGGCGCGAGGGCTCCGAGCGCATCGCCGTCTACGACCTCGGCGGCGGCACCTTCGACGTCTCCATCCTCGAAATCAACGACGGCGTCTACGAAGTCCTCTCCACCTCGGGCAACACCTTCCTCGGCGGCGAGGACTTCGACGAGCGCATCATCAACTGGATGGTCGAGCAGTTCCGCGAGGAGACGCAGATAGATTTGCGCAGCGACCGCCTCGCCCTCCAGCGCCTGAAGGAGGCGGCCGAGCGCGCCAAGTGCGACCTCTCCTCGATCAACGAGACGAACATCAACCTGCCGTTCATCGCGGCCGACGCCTCGGGGCCGAAGCACTTCAGCAAAGTCCTGACGCGCGAGGTCTTCGAGAACCTCGTGAGCGACCTCATCGAGAAGACGGTCGAGCCGTGCCAGAAGGCCCTCTGGGACGCCAAGCTCCAGCCCAAAGACATCGACAAGGTGCTGCTCGTCGGCGGGCAGACGCGCTCGCCCATCATCGCGCGCACGGTGCGGGAGATTTTCGGCAAAGACGCCTCGTCCGAGATCAACCCCGACGAGGTGGTGGCGATGGGCGCGGCCATTCAGGGCGGCGTGCTCACGGGCGACGTTAAAGACATCGTGCTGCTCGACGTGCTCCCGCTCTCGCTCGGCCTCGAGACGCGCGGCGGCCTCTTCCACAAGCTCATCGAGCGCAACTCGACCATCCCGCTCCAGCAGGCGCAGACCTTCACGACCGTCGTCGACAACCAGTCGACCGTCGAGATTCACGTCCTTCAGGGCGAGCGCGACATCGCGCGGCACAACCGCTCTCTGGGCAAGTTCGAGCTGGTCGGCATCCCCCCGTCCCCGCGCGGCTCCGCGCAGATCGAGGTCACCTTCGAGGTGGACGCCAACGGCATCCTCAACGTCTCGGCTCTGGACAAGTCGAGCGGGCGCAAGCAGCAGATGAAGGTCACGCCGACCTCGGGCCTCGCGCCCGACGAGATCGAGCGCATGATCGCCGAGGCCGAGCAGTCGGCCGACGCCGACCGCCGCGCCAAGGAGCTGATCGGGCAGCGCACCAAGCTCGACAGCCTCGTCCGCAACACGCAGCGCACCCTGCGCGAGTTCGGCAACTCGCTGACGAGCGAGGAGCGGCAGGCCGCCCAGCACACGCTCCTCGAGTGCGAGGAGCTGGCCAAGTCCGAGGACTTCGACGAGTTGCAGGAGGGGATGCAGAAGGCCGAGCGCCTCGCCGCCCACATCGCCCTCGCCCTCCTCAACCCGGCCGCCGACTCCGGCACGAAGGATCACAACGAGAGGCTGTAAAAGCGGTGGCGGGTGACAACCGGCGGGTGACAAGTTAGAATTTCGTTTTAACTTGTCACCCTTCACTTGTCACCGGTCACTTTTTTTCGAGATGAGCAAACGAGACTATTACGAAGTCCTCGGCGTCGCCAAGGGCGCGACCGAGGCCGAGATCAAGAGCGCCTACCGCAAGCTGGCCGTGCGCTACCACCCGGACAAGAACCCGGGCGACCACGAGGCCGAGGAGAAGTTCAAGGAGGCGGCCGAGGCCTACTCCGTCCTCTCGGACGCCGAGCAGCGCGCGCGCTACGACCGCTTCGGCCACGCCGGCGTCTCCTCCTCGGCCGGGGCCTCGGCGAACTGGGGCGCGGCCGGCTTCGGCGGCATCGAAGACATCCTCGGCGACCTGTTCGGCTTCGGCGACATGTTCGGCGGCCGCGCGGCCGGGGGCCGCCGCACCGCCGCCCAGCGCGGCGCCGACCTCCGCTACGACCTCGAGCTGTCGCTCGAAGAGGCGGCGGCGGGCATGACGGCGCAGTTGCGCATCCCGCGCCTCGAAGCGTGCGAGGCGTGTCAGGGCGCGGGGGCCGCGCCGGGCACGCAGCCCGAGAGCTGCCCCGGCTGCGGCGGCTCCGGTCAGGTGCGTTACCAGCAGGGCTTCTTCTCGGTGGCGCGCACGTGCGGCCAGTGCCGCGGCGCGGGGCGCATCGTCCGCACGCCGTGCGAGGCGTGCAAGGGCGCGGGCCGCGTCGAGCGCGAGAAGCAGCTGGAGGTGAAGATTCCGGCGGGCGTCGAGACCGGCTCGCGTCTGCGGCTCGCGGGCGAGGGCGAGGGCGGCACGCAGGGCGGCCCGGCCGGCGACCTCTACGTCGTCATCCACGTCAAGGAGCACGAGGTCTTCGAGCGGCAGGGCCACAACCTCTACGCCTCGGTGCCCGTGACCTTCGCGCAGGCCGCGCTCGGGGCCGAGCTGACGGTGCCGACGCTCGACGGCCAGCAGCCCCTGAAAATCCCCGCCGGCACGCAGACCGGCACGGTCTTCCGCCTCAAGGGGCACGGCATGCCGGCGCTCGGCGGCCGCGGCCGCGGCGACCTCTTCGTCTCCGTCACGCTCGTCACGCCCACCACCCTCACGCGCGACCAGCGCCGCCTGCTCGAACAACTCGCCGAGATCGAGGAGAAAGACCTGAGCGACAAGGGCCTCCTCGACAAAGTGCGCGACATCTTCGGGTAAAAACTGTTAACAACGGAAGCCCGGCCGCGGGGGGCGTCTCAAGGCTCATAACGAATTCGTTATGAGCCTTGAGACGCCCCCCGCGGCCGGGCCTGCGTCTGTCTGCGGCTCGAAACATCTTTGTCCCCGAACCGCAATTTACTGTCCGCTTGTATTGATACGAAACGTCCCCTCGCCGTACAAAACGGGCGGCGGGAGAGTCCCGGCGTGATTGAGGCCGCGGCGGTTTCTCGCGTTTCCCATAGTAGACACGGCATTAAGCGGCGGGCCGCGCCGCGATGGGCGCGGCGGCACGACGCTTGCCAAGTACGAGGGTGCCTGCGAAAGGCGCTTTTCTGGTGGGTCGTTTGAGGGGACAATGATGAGAAGCAAAACAAGCCGCGTGAGTCTGATCGCAATCGTTCTGACGGCGCTCCTTTCCGCCCCGGCTTTGGCCGCGACCGGCGGCGAGGACACCGACACGCGGATGGTTGACGCGACGGTCGTCGAGGTCACGGACGATCACATCTCCGTGATCGCGCGCACCGGCGTCGAGCATGTGATCGCCACGGCCCGGGTCGCCACGAAGGTGACGCGGGAGGGCGAACAGGTCTCACTCAAAGACCTTCGGCAAGGGGACGTCGTGACGGTCGAACTCGACGCGGAGAACCCGCTCAAGTTCGCACGCCACATCAACATCGCGGCGCGCGCCGGCAGCGACGTGGCCTCGGCCACGCCCTGACCTCGGCCCCCGCCGCGCAGACACACTGTCGGCAGTTGCCGCGGCCTCCTTCGTGAGAGCCCCGTAACCGTCGGCATCAAGAGCCGCCCGAGCCCCCCTCGCAAAAGGGGCCGGGCGGTTTTCTTTAGAAGCGCAGAAGTCAGAGCGCAGAATGCGGAATTAAGACCGTGTGGTTTTAATTCCGCATTCTGCGCTCTGACTTCTGCACTTTTATAGTCTGTAGTGGACTTTGCGGCGGAGCGCCTCGTCTTCGACTTCGACGTTCTGGAGGCGTAGGGAGACGTCGGCGTTGAGGTCGAGCCCGGCGCGCTCGCCCGCCAGAAGTTTGACCGTGCCGGCGGCGGCGATCATGGCCGCGTTGTCGGTCGAGAGGTGGCGGGAGGGGAAGTAGACGGGGACGCCGAGGCGCGCGCCCGCCTCGCGCGAAGCCTGCCGCAGGGCCTCGTTGCAGGCCACGCCGCCGGCCACGATGAGCGTGCGGGGCCGGTGCTCCCCGGCCAGCCTTTCGGTCGTGCCGACGAGCGAGCGGATGACCACGTCCTGAAAGCTGGCCGCGAGGTCTTTGATCTGTCGCGAAGGCTCCTCGCCCGCGGCGACGGGCCGGATGCCGGCCTCGCGGACGTGCTTCGAGACGGCGGTCTTCAACCCGCTGAAGCTGAAGTCGGGGCGGCCGTCGCCCATCCGCGGCACGCTGAAGCGGACGGCGCGCGGGTCGCCCTCGCGCGCGAGACGTTCGACGACGGGGCCGCCGGGGTAGCCGAGGCCGAGCATCTTCGCCACCTTGTCGTAAGCCTCGCCCGCCGCGTCGTCGCGCGTGCGCGCCAGCACCTTGTACTTGCCCGGCTCGGGCACGAGGAAGAGGTTGGTGTGGCCGCCCGAGACGATCAGCGCGAAGGCCGGGTACTCGACGGGCGGGTTCTCGAAGACGACCGAGTAGATGTGACCCTCGATGTGGTTGACGCCGACGAGCGGGCGCCCGAGCGCGTAGGCCATCGCCTTCGCGTAGGAGAGGCCGACGAGGAGCGAGCCGACGAGGCCCGGCCCCCGCGTGACGGCGACGCCGTCGATCTCGTCCCGCGCGACGCCGGCGCGCGCGAACGCCTCCTCGACGACCTCCACGATCTTGTCGAGGTGCTCGCGCGAGGCCAGCTCCGGCACGACGCCGCCGAAGCGCCGGTGCGTCTCGATCTGCGACGAGATGACCGACGAGAGCATCTCGCGGCCGTCGCGCACGAGCGCCGCGGCCGTCTCGTCGCACGAGCTTTCGATGCCGAGGACTAACATGCCCCCGATGATAGCGCGGCCTTTGTCGCGGGCGCAAAGAAGTCTAGAATGCCGGGACGCAGTTTCAGCACGCGAGGGGGCGCGGCCGGTTTTTTAATCCTATCGTGAACGACAGAGCGACGAGACGGGTGATCGCGGGGCTGGTCGTCTTCCTCTACGTCCCCTTCCTCTACCACCACGGCTACCAGAAAGCCTTCATCGACCACGGCGACTTCCCGACCATCTACTGGGCGTCGCGCATCACCTACCTTGAGGGGCGCTCGCCCTACGCCGCCGGCGCGTTCGACGAGACGAAGGCGCGGCTCGGCCGCCACCTCTTCCCCTACCTCTACCCGCCGCAGAGCCTGCTGGCCTTCTACCCCTTCTCGCTCGTCGGCTACGGCGCGGCCAAGCTCTCCCTGCTCGTCGCCAACCACGTCTCGTTCCTCGCCTTCCTCTATCTCTTCTTCTTCAGGATCACGGCGCGCGAGCCGGCGGCCGCCTTCCGGGGGCTGGCCGCCGCTTTGGTGTTCGTTTACGTACTGACGTACTATCCCGTCGTTGATAACTTGCTGTGGGGGCAGATCAACCTCGTCGTCCTCGCGCTGCTGTGCCTCTCGTGGCGCGCGCTCAAGGGCGGCGGCCACGCCCTCGCCGTCGCGCTGCCGCTGTCAATCGCCGTCGTCCTGAAGACGTACCCGCTGGCGCTTCTGCCGCTGCTCGTCTTCCGGAAGAGGTACGGCGCGGCGGCCGCCCTCGTGGCGCTGCTGCTGCTCTACACGGCCGCGGCGTGGGCCGTGCTGCCGCGCGAGGCGTGGGGCGACTGGCTGACGCACGTCGCGCCGACCGGCGGCTACGGCCAGAGGCCCTTCAACCTCTTCCTGCCGGTCGCGCCGTGGAACCACAGCCTCAACGGCTTCTGGACTTTCCTGCAGGATCGCAGCCACCAACTGCTGTGGGTGGAGAGCCGGTACGTCGCGCGGCCGCTGGCCTACCTGACGGCCGGGGCGGTCGCCGCCGCCACGCTCGGCCTCTCGTACCTGTGCTCGCGCCGGGGCGACGCGGCGAGGTGGCTCGACTTCGAGTTCTCGCTGTTCCTCCAGATGATGTTTCTGGCCGCCCCGCTCTCGTGGGAGCACCACCTCGTCTACCTCCTGCCGGGGGCGCTGCTGGCGATACACCTCCTGCTGACGGAGAGGCTGCCGCGCGCCGTCACGGTCGCGCTCGTCGCGGCGCTGTGCGTCGCGGCGTGGGACTTCCCGCGCGACGAGATGTTTCACTGGAAGGGGCCGTGGGTGGCGCTCATCCCGGTCAAGTTTTACGCCGCGCTCGGCCTGTGGCTCTTCTCCGCGTGGTGGCTGTGGGCCGCGCCGCGCGGGAGACGGGCGGGCGCGGAGGCCGGCGGCGTCTGAGTCCGGGCCGCGTTTTTTAGGGCGCGCGCCTTTTTCGCCGGGCCGGAGTTTTTGTTAATCTCTACGGCCGGCGCGGGAGTCGGAAGGCGCGGCCGGGGGGCGGAGGCGCGCGGGTGATTTCGGGGGGATGGAAGGCTTGAACACCGTCGACGTGAAGCTGGGCATCGTCTGCCCGATGGCGAACGAGCGCGAGACGGCCGCCCGTTTCGTCGGCGACGTGCTGGCCCGCTGCGAGCCGTGGGGCTTCCGCTCGGTCACCTTCTTCGCCGTGCTCGACCGCGTGAGCAGAGACGGGACGGTGGAACTGCTTCGCGAGCTGGAGCAGACGCAGCCCCGTTTGCGCGTCGTCTGGTCGCCGGAGAACAGGGGCGTCGTGGACGCGTACCTGCGCGGCTACCGCGAGGCGCTCGCCGCCCGGTGCGACTGGGTTCTGGAGATCGACGCCGGCTACAGCCACCAGCCCTCGGACATCCCGCGCTTCTTCGAGAAGATGTCGGAGGGCTACGACGCCGTCTTCGGCAGCCGTTTCTGCGCGGGCGGGCGCATCACGGACAGCTCGCTCAAGCGGCGCGTCATCAGCCGCGGCGGGACTGTCCTGACCAACCTCCTGCTCGGCACGAAGCTGAAGGACATGACGAGCGGCTTCGAGCTGTTCACGGCCGCGGCGCTGCGGCGGGTTCTGGAGCGTGGGATTCACTCGCGCGGCCACTTCTTCCAGACCGAGATCAAGGCGCACTGCCACGGCCTGCGCATCGCCGAGGTGCCGATCCACTACCGCGCCGCCAGCAACAGCGTCAACAACAAGGTGCTCAAGGACGCCTTCAACAACCTCTGGCGGCTCTACCGCTCGCGCCCGTCGAAGGCGCGGGGCGGCGCGGACGCCGCCGAGCGCGTGAGCTGAATGATGAGAGACAACCTCGCCGTCGTCGTCACCTCCATCGCCGCGCCCAACGCGGTGCTGCGCGCCCTCGCCGACGGCTGCCGCGCGCGCGGCCACCGGTTCATCGTCGTCGGCGACGAGGCCAGCCCCGCCGACTTCCGCCTCGAAGGCTGCGACTTCTACGGCCTCGCGGAGCAGGCGGCCACCGGGTTCGAGTTCGCCGCGCTGTGCCCGACGCGCCACTACGCGCGCAAGAACCTCGGCTACCTGCTCGCCGTGCGCGGCGGCGCCCGCGTCGTCGTCGAGACCGACGACGACAACGTCCCGCGCGCGGGGTTCTGGGGCGAGCGCCGCCGACGGCAGTCCGTCCCCGCCCTGCCCGGCGGCGGCTGGGTGAACGTCTACGGCTACTTCACCGACGCGCACATCTGGCCGCGCGGCCTCCCGCTCGACCGCGTGCGCGAAGCGCCGCCCGCCTTCGAGCGGCTCGAAGTGGCGGACGCGGACTGCCCCGTGCAGCAGGGTTTGGCCGACGAGAACCCGGACGTGGACGCCGTCTACCGCCTCGTCGCCACGCTCCCGCAGTCGTTCCGCGCCGACCGCCGCGTCGCGCTCGGGCGCGGCTCGTGGTGCCCCTTCAACAGCCAGAACACTTCGTGGTGGGCCGAAGCCTTCCCGCTCCTCTACCTGCCGGCCTACTGCTCGTTCCGCATGACGGACATCTGGCGCAGCTTCGTCGCGCAGCGCGTCGCGTGGGAGCAGGGCTGGGCCGTGCTCTTCCACGAGCCGACCGTGTGGCAGGAGCGCAACGAGCACAACCTGATGCGCGACTTCCGCGACGAAGTGCCGGGCTACCTGCACAACTCGTCAATCGCCGAGGCGCTCGGCCGCCTCGAACTGCGGCCCGGCGTCGAACATCTCGGCGAGAACGTGCGCGCGTGCTACGAGAAGCTGGTCGAGATGAGGCTGGTCGGCGCGGGGGAGTTGCCGCTGCTCGACGCGTGGCTGCGAGACTTGGGGCGGGCGGTCGAAGGGAAGTGAAGGCGGGCTGAGACACACATCTCCGAAAGGCAGAGACGATAAATTTCAATGAAGAATTTTCTCCTCGGCAAAAGAATCTGCGTGACGGGCGGCGGCGGCTTCCTCGGCCGCCGGGTGGTGGCCGACCTGCGCGGGCGCGGCTGCGACGACATCTTCGTCGTCCGCCGGCGCGAGTACGACCTCGTCAGGGGCGCGGACGTGGAGAGGCTCTACCGCGAGGCGAGGCCGCAGGTGGTCATCCACTTGGCGGCCGTCGTCGGCGGCATCGGCGCGAACCGCGAGAACCCCGGCCGCTACTTCTACGAGAACCTGATGATGGGCGCGCAGCTCATCGAGGGCGCGCGCCTGCACGGCGTCGAGAAGTTCGTGCAGGTCGGCACCATCTGCGCCTACCCGAAGTTCGCGCGCGTGCCGTTCCGCGAAGAAGACTTGTGGGACGGCTACCCCGAGGAGACCAACGCGCCCTACGGCATCGCCAAGAAGGCGCTGCTGGTGCAGGCGCAGGCCTACCGCGACCAGTACGGCCTCAACGCCATCTACCTTCTGCCGGTCAACCTCTACGGCCCCGGCGACAACTTCGACCCGCAGACCTCGCACGTCATCCCGGCGCTGATTAAGAAGTTCGTGGACGCGGCCGAGGCGGGCGTGAGCCGGGTCGAGGTCTGGGGGACGGGCGCGGCCACGCGCGAGTTTTTGTACGTGGACGACGCGGCCGAGGGGATCGTGCTCGCCGCCGAGCACTACGGCGGGCGCGAGCCGGTCAACCTCGGCGCGGGCCGCGAGATCAGCATCCGCGAGCTGGCCGAGCTGATCGCGCGCGAGACGGGCTTCGGCGGCGAGCTGGTCTGGGACACCTCGAAGCCGGACGGGCAGCCGCGCCGCGCGCTCGACGTGACGCGCGCCGCCGAGCTGTTCGGCTTCCGCGCCCGCACGGACTTCCTCGACGGCCTGCGGCGCACCGTCGAGTGGTATCGCGCCTCGCGCCCCGCGGCCCTCACCGGCGCGGGCGCGGCCGGCGACTGACGGCCGCAGCCTGAAACAGAGCCGCGGGAGGCGGCCGTCGGGCCTCAAGTAGCCTGACCAAAGCCCTTCGGGCGCACGGTCAAGTCGGTTGAGGCCCGCCGGCCGCCCCCCGCGGCCCGGTTTTGTAAGCGCAAAAAAACTTACCGGCCGCCGGCCAAATCGTGCCGCCGTTGCCGCATCTAAAGTCCGAAACGCCCACCCCCAAAACGGCCCTCATTGTTCGCCGGGGCGGAGGTGTGGGGCGGAGGTCTTGGCCAACGGAGATTCGTTCGTGATTATCAAAAGGGTTCTCATATCGGGCATCATCGCGCTGCAACTGCTGGCGCTCGTCGCCGTCGCGCCCGGCACGTCGCGGGCCGAGGAGACGGCCGACGCCGTGGACGTGACCCGCATCGTCAACGCCTTCACGTCGAAGGAGACGGAGTTCCGCAGGGCGCTCAACGGCTACACCTTCCGCCGCGAGGCGATCATCCAGACCGTAGGCCCGGGCGGGCAGGTGACGGGCGAGTACCAGCGCCACTCGCAGTTCGTCTTCAACGACGCGGGCGAGCGCTTCGAGCGCATCACCTACTTCCCGCCCCCGACGCTGACGGAAATCTCCTTCACGCAGGAAGACCTCGAAGACCTCGGCGGCGTCCAGCCCTTCGCCCTCGAAGCGTCGAAGCTCGACCGCTACAACTTCGCCTACGCCGGCCGCGAGCGCATCGACGAGCTCGACCTCTACGTCTTCGACGTGACGCCGAAGGTGATGCCGAAGAAGGTCAGCGAGCGTCTCTTTCAGGGGCGCGTCTGGGTGGACGTGGACGACTTGCAGATCGTCAAGGTGCGCGGCAAGGGCGTGCCCGAGGGCAAGCAGCGCTTCCCCGTCTTCGAGACCTACCGCGAGCAGATCGACGGCAAGTACTGGTTCCCGACCTACACCTACGCCGACGACCAACTGGTCTTCGAGAGCGGGCAGGTGGTGCACCTTCGGATGAAGGTGCGCTACACGGACTTCAAACTCTTCCGCGGCTCGGTGCGCGTCATCGAGGAGGGCGAGCCCGGCGAAGTGCCGGAGCCGTGAGCCGCGAAACCCGGTCGTAGATTCTGACGGAGTAAGGCGGAAGGGGCGTGTGAAGCACATTCACACGTCCCTTCCGCCTTAAGTTTTTTCCCGCCGCCTTTAAGGCCACTGGATGACCTTTCGCGGGCGGGCGGAGGGCGGCGGGGCGGAGACGGGCACGGAGTTCGACGGGCGGCGGGAGGTCGAGACCTGCCGGGTCGCGTTGCGAGCGGGCCGGTTCGCGCGGGCGG
>DATMVI010000237.1:0-4948 GCA_035563275.1 Pyrinomonadaceae bacterium | reverse complement strand
TCGACGGGGGCGGGGCGGCGGCCTGCGCCGGGGCGCTGCGGCGCGTCCTGTGCAGCGGGGAGGCGCTGGGGTGGGGTTTGCGGGGGCGGTTTCTGGCGGCGTGCGGCGGGGCCGAACTCCACAACCTCTACGGGCCGACGGAGGCCGGCATCGACGTGACGGCGTGGCGGTGCGGCGGGGGAGAGCCGGAGGGTGTGGTGCCGATCGGGCGGGCGGTGGCGAACACGCGCTGCTACGTGGTGGGGCGGCGGGGGGAGTTAGCGCCGGAGGGGGCGGCCGGGGAGTTGTACATCGGTGGGGCGCAGGTGGCGCGCGGGTACTGGAACCGCCCCGCGCTGACGGCGGAGCGGTTCGTGCCCGACCCGTTCTCTGCGGAGCCGGGTGCGCGACTCTACCGGACGGGCGACGTGGTGAGGTACTTGGCGGGCGGGGTACTCGACTTCGTGGGGCGGTGCGACCAGCAGGTGAAACTTCGCGGGCACCGGGTGGAGTTGGGCGAGGTGGAGGCGGCTTTGTGCCAGCACCCGCGCGTGCGCGAGGCGGCCGTCGCCATCGGGGAGGGCGAGGCCGGCGACAAGCGGCTCGTCGCTTACGTCGTGGCGTCGGGCGAAGGCGGCGCGGGCGAACTCGGCGCCGCGGAGTTGCGCGGGTTCCTCTCGGGGCGTCTGCCGGGGCACATGGTGCCGTCCTACTTCGTGATGCTGGAAGCGTTGCCGCTGACGCCGAACGGGAAGGTAGACCGCAAGGCGCTGCCGGGGCCGGAGGCCCGCGACCACGAGGCCGGGGCCGCGTACGTCGCGCCGCGCACGGCGACGGAGGAGGCGCTGTGCGGAATCTGGCGCGGCGTAGTCGGCGTCGAGCGCGTCGGGGTCGAGGATAACTTCTTCGAGCTGGGCGGACACTCGCTGCTCGCCACGCAGGTCGTCTCTCAAGTCAAAGACATCTTCGACGTTGACCTGCCGCTGCGCGAACTGTTCGAGCGGCCCACGGTTGGCGGAGTGGCCGCGGCGCTCGCCGAGCGGTCGGGAGACCCCGAGGCCGTCGAGGCCATCGCCCGCGCGTTCGTCGAGCTGGCGAACCTCTCCGAAGAGGAAGTGAGAATGAGATTGCTCGAACACGAGGGAGTCCCGGAACCGTCGGCGGGAGGCTCGGGGTCGCCTCACATCCCGCCGGGACGCACGCCCTCGGGCGCGCTCTCCGACACCGAGCCGGGCACGTTCAAAGGTTAAAGGAGAGACGAAATGAGGGATTCCTCCGCACGGGCCGAAATCGCCGGGCCTGAGAGACTCAGGCTCCACGACCTGCTGCTGAAGAAGAAGGCGCAGAACGCCTCGAAGGGGCAGATGATCCCGCGGCGCTCGGAGCCCGGCCCCTGCCCTTTGTCGTTCGCGCAGCAGCGCCTCTGGTTCCTCGATCAGTTGGAGGGCAGCAGCGCTTTCTACAACATCCCGCTCGCCGTGCGACTGGACGGCCCCTTCGACATCGTGGCCTTCCGCCGGGCGCTGACGGAGGTGGTACGCCGCCACGAGTCTCTGCGCACGACCTTCGCGAGCGCCGACGGGCAGCCCGTGCAAATCATCTCCCCGCGCGCCGACGTGCCGCTGCCCCTGATTGACCTGTCGGGGCTGTCGGCCGGGGCGCGCGAGGCCGAGGCGTCGAGGCTGTCTGGCGCGGAGGCGCTGCGCGCCTTCGACCTCACGTCGGGGCCGGCGCTGCGCGCGACGCTGCTGCGGCTCGGCGCGCAGGAGCACGCGGCGCTGCTCACGATGCACCACATCGTCTCCGACGCGTGGTCGAAGGATATCCTCGTCAGAGAACTCTCAAGCCTCTACGCGGCTTACGCCGAGGGCCGCGAGTCGCCGCTTGAGGAGTTGCCGATCCAGTACGCGGACTACGCGGCGTGGCAGCGCGGGTGGCTGCGCGGCGAAGCGCTCGACAGGCAGCTCTCTTACTGGAAGGCGCAGTTGGCGGGTGCGCCGCCCGTCTTGGAGCTGCCCACAGGCCGGCCACGCCCGCACGCGCCTTCGCACCGCGGCGCGCGCCATTCGTTCGCGCTCTCGCCCGAGCTGAGCCGCGCCGTCAAGGAGTTGAGCCGGCGCGAGGGCGCGACGACGTTCATGACGCTGCTGGCCGCCTTCCAACTCCTGCTCTCGCGCTACACGGGTCAGACGGACATCGTCGTCGGCTCGCCCATCGCGGAGCGCGGGCGACTGGAGACGGAGGGGCTCATCGGCTTCTTCGTCAACACGCTGGCGCTGCGGACAGACCTCTCCGCAGACCCGAGCTTCGTCGAGTTGTTGGGGCGGGCGCGAGAGACGTGCCTCGGGGCCTACGCGCATCAGGACGTGCCCTTCGAGAAGTTGGTCGAGGAGTTACAGCCAGAGCGTAGCCTGAGCCACACGCCGCTCTTCCAAGTCGCCTTCGTCTTGCAGACCGCGCCGCGCAAGGCGGCCGACGCATCCGGGCTGCGCTTCATAAGCGTGGAGCGGCGAGTCGTCCAGTTTGACCTGACGTTGTCCATGGAGGAGAGGGGCGGGCGGTTCTGCGGGTCGTTCGAGTACAAGACCGACCTGTTCGACGCCGCGACCGTCGGGCGCATGGCCGAGCACTTCCTCGTGCTGCTCGCCGGCGCCGTCGAAGACCCCGGCCGGCGAGTCTCACGCCTGACGCTGCTCGCCGCGGAGGAGCGCCGCCGCCTGCTCGTCGAGTTCAACGACACGGCGCGCGAGTACCCGCGCGACCTCTGCCTGCACGAGCTGTTCGAGGAGCAGGCGAGGCGCGCGCCCGACTCGGTCGCCCTCGCCTCCGACGAGGCGCGGCTCACCTACGCCGAGCTGGACGCGCGCGCCAACCGTCTCGCCCGCCACCTGCGAGGGCTCGGCGTCGGGCCGGATGTGCGCGTCGCCGTCATGCTGGAGCGCTCCTTCGAGCTGGTCGTCTCGCTGCTCGCGGTGCTTAAGGCCGGAGGCGCCTACGTCCCGCTCGACCCGCAGTACCCTTTGCAGCGCCTCGCCTACATGCTTGAGGACTCGGGGGCCGCCGTCGTGCTGACGCGCTCGGCGCTGCGCGACGCGCTGCCGGTGTACCCCGCCCGGGAGGTCTGCCTCGACCTTGAGGGCGAGGCGATTGCCAACGAGAGCGCCGAAACGCTTGAGGCCGGCGCGTCGGCGGAGAACCTCGCCTATGTGATGTACACGTCGGGCTCGACCGGCGCGCCGAAAGGCGTGGCCGTCACCCACCGCAACGTCGCGCGACTCGTCCTGTCACAGTCCTACGCCGCCTTCGGCCCCTTGGAGGTCTTCCTGCTGCTGGCCCCGGCCTGCTTCGACGCCTCGACCTTCGAGCTGTGGGGGGCGCTGCTGCACGGCGCCCGTCTGGCCGTCATGCCGCCGGGCGCGCACTCGCTTCAGGAGCTGGGGCGCGCGCTCGCCCGCCACCGGGTGACGACGCTGTGGCTGACGGCGGGGCTCTTCCAACAGGCGGTCGAGGCGGGCGTCGAACAGTTGGCCGGGGTGCGCCAACTCCTGACGGGCGGCGACGTGGTCTCCCCCGCGGCGGCGGCCCGCTACCTGTCGAACTGCGGGGGGCGGCTCGTCAACGCGTACGGCCCGACCGAGACGACCACCTTCGCCTGCTGCCAGCGGGTGGAGCGCCGGGAGGCGTCGGCCGGGCCGGTTCCTATCGGGAGGCCCATCTCGAACACGCGCGTCTACGTTCTGGACGCGAATCTGGAGCCGGCGCCGGTCGGCGTCCCCGGCGAACTCTACGTCGGCGGCGACGGGCTGGCGCGCGGCTACCTGAACCGGCCCGCTTTGACGGCCGAGCGCTTCGTCCCCGACACGTTTTCCGGGGAGGCGGGCGGGAGACTCTACCGCACAGGGGACGTGGTGAAGTATCTGGCCGACGGGCGGGTGGAGTTCATCGGGCGGCGCGACGGGCAGGTGAAGGTGCGGGGCTTCCGCGTCGAGGTGGGCGAGGTCGAGGCGGCGCTCTCCGCGCACCCGCGGGTGCGCGAGTGCGCCGTCGCCGTCAGGGAGGGCGTGGCCGGCGACAAGCGGCTCGTCGCTTACGTCGTGGCGCGCGGCGAGCTGGGCGGCGGGGAACTGCGGCGGTACTCGGCGGGGCGGATGCCGGAGCACATGGCGCCGTCGGCGTACGTCTTCCTCGACGAGCTGCCGCTGACGGAGAACGGGAAGGTTGACCGCAAGGCGCTGCCGGAGCCCGACGCCTCGCGGGAGTCGGCCGGCGGGGAGTACGTCGCGCCGCGCACGCCCGCGGAGGAGGCGCTGTGCGAAATCTGGGCCGAGGTCTTGGGGCTGGAGCGCGTCGGCGCCGAGGACAACTTCTTCGACCTCGGCGGCCACTCGCTGCTCGCCACGCAGGTCGTCTCGCGCATCCGGCAGGAGTGCGGCGTGGAAGTCCCTCTCGTCAGCATCTTCGAGATGCCGACGGTCGGCCAACTGGCGCGGGCGGTCGGAGAGGCTCGGCCGGTCGCGGAGGACGGCGACGGCATCACGAAGACGGAGCAGGGGAGCGAGGCCGATCTGCTGACGAAGCTCGAAGGGCTGTCCGAGGCCGAGCTGGATTCGCTCCTGAGCGGGATGCTGTCCGGGACGGAGCGGAAGTGATGAGCACCCCCACGCGACAGGACGGCCGACTCTCACCCGAAGAGAAGCGCGCGCTGCTCGCCTCGCTGCTGAAGCAGAAGGAGGCGCGCCCGCGCGTCTTCCCCGCCTCCTTCGCGCAGCAGCGCCTCTGGTTCATCGACCGCCTGCGGGGCGGCGACCCGCTCTACAACATCCCGCTCGCGGTGCGACTGGACGGCCCCTTCGACATCGTGGCCTTCCGCCGGGCGCTGACGGAGGTGGTACGCCGCCACGAGTCTCTGCGCACGACCTTCGCGAGCGCCGACGGGCAGCCCGTGCAAATCATCTCCCCGCGCGCCGAC
>DATMVI010000236.1:0-3753 GCA_035563275.1 Pyrinomonadaceae bacterium | reverse complement strand
AGGTTAAAGCGGAAGCCCGGCCGCGGGCGGGGGCGTTGGGCTTCGCGTGCGCCCCAAGGCCCCGGCCCGCGGCCGGGCTTCCGCCGACCGCGGCCCGGGCTAGAAGTAGAACTTCGCGCCGAGCTGGATGACGCGCGGGTCGCGCACCGTGGTCACGTCGCCGAAGTTGGCGGCCGTGACGTTGGTGCTGATGTTGCTGAAGTTCGTGTGGTTGAAAACGTTGAAGGCTTCGGCGCGCAGTTGCAGCCGGGTGGATTCGCCGAAGCGGATGTTCTTCATCGCGGTGAAGTCCAAGCGGTAGAGCGGCGGGCCGTTGACGATGCCGCGCCCGGCCGTGCCGCCGCGCACCTGCGAGGCCGGCGAGTTGGCGAAGCAGCCGGTCTCGAACCACTCGTCGGCCGTGCCGGGGCCGGCGTTCGGGTCGCAGAGCACGTCGGGCCGCCCGCCCGAGGCCGAGCTGCCGAGGAAGCCGATGCCCGACGGGTCGAAGTTCGAGGTCGTGACCGTGAAGGGCAGGCCCGAGAAGGCGGTGAGGATGCCCGACAGCTCCCACCCGCCGAGGAGGTGGCCGGCGAACCCCCTCTGCTCGCTGAACCACGGCAGCTCGTAGACGCCGTTGACCGTCAGGACGTGCCGGCGGTCGAGCTGCGCGCGCCCGTAGTCCTCGCGGATGTTGTAGGGGTTCTGCGGCGCGGTCGAGCGGTCGGTCTGGTTGTCGGTCAGGTTCTTCGACCACGTGTAGGCGGCGTTGAGCAGCGAGTTGCCGCCGAAGCGGTGCTGGAAGAACGCCTGCATGCTGTGGTAGTTCGAGTTGAACCGGGGCTGGATCATGTTGATGGCGCGCCAGCCGCGGAAGGGCCTGATCTGGTCGAGGATGGTCGCCTGCGCCGCGGCCGTGAACGGCACGGGCACGCCGTTGGCGTCGCGCGCCTGACACGGGACGAGCACGTCGGAGGCGTTGCGGCACTGCCGGTTGAGCGCGGTGCCGGGCGGCAGGAGGTTGATGTCGACGATGCCCGGCAGGTGCGTGCCCTTCGAGCCGAAGTAGCCGAGCGAGACGACCGTGTCGGAGGAGAGCTGGTGCTGCCCTTCGAGCGACCAGTGCTGGTAGTAGGGCGTCTTCCACTCGGGGTCGACGGCGCGGATCTGCGCCGGGACGCCGGCCGAGACGAAGGGCGTGCCGGCCGCCGGGTCGTCGAGGCGCGCGTTGTTGAACGTCACCGAGCGGACGAAGGGCGGGTTGACGCCGATGTTCTGGAGCCAGATGCCGACGAGCGCCTGATCGTGGTAGAGGCCGTAGCCGGTGCGCACCGAGGTGCGCCCGTTGCCGAACGGATCCCACGCCAGCCCGACGCGCGGCGCGATGTTGTTCTTCGGCGTGCGGGCCACCGCCTCGCCGTAGGGCGAGGGCGTGCCGCCGAGGCTGGTGTTCGAGGTGTTGACGATGATGCCGTTGAGCGGGTCGCCGGTGCCGGCGACGCGGGTGCCGCCGGCCGTGACCTGCGGGGCGCGCGCCGGGTCGAAGGCGCGCGGGTCGAAGTTCGAGAGCTGGCCGAGCGCGTCGGTCGGCATGCCGTAGATGGCGTAGCGCACGCCGTAGTAGATCGTCAGGTTCTGGCGCGCGCGCCACTCGTCCTGCGCGTAGAGTTCCCAGTTGCGCGCGCGCAGGTCGGCCGTGATGTCGGTGCTGTGCTGGACGAAGGTGGCCGGCCCGCCTTGCAGGAACCACGCCCACTGCTGGAGCGCCTGACGCTGCCCGGCCGTGAAGGGCTGGCCGGTCGCCGGGTTCGTGCCCGCGGTCGGGAAGCCCGTGTTCGGGAACGAGCTGAACTGCCCCTCGTTGAACCCGCCGATGGCGTTCTCGTGCTTGCGGTAGCGCGTCCACAGCCCGCCGAACTTCATCGTGTGCGAGCCGACGATCCACGAGAGGTTGGCGCTCACGCCGTGGTTGTCCGAGAAGTTGTCGTAGGGGCCGAAGCCGCAGATGCCCGTCCAGCCGGCCGCGCAGGTGGTGCCGAAGAAGACGGTCGGCACCCGGCCGCGCGTGCTGGCGAACTGGAGCGGGACGCGCACCGAGGGGCTGTTCCGCTCGTTGATGTCGCCGACCACGGTCGTCAGGATCGCGCCGTAGGAGAAGGTGTAGCCGCCGTCGATGACGACCGTGGGCGCGGCCGCGTAGGTGAAGCGGGCGACGTGCGTGCGGCCGGGCGAGTCGGTCTCGGTCACGGAGACGCCGGGCAGGGGCGAGCCGCTGGAGAAGAGGGCGGCCACGTCCTCGGTCGGGATCGAGTCGTTCTGGAAGCGGTAGAAGGCCGTCAGGTTCTGCGTGAAGGCGTGGTCGAGCTTGAGAATCTCCTGCCGGAACTTCGAGACGTTGCGCGCGGCGGTCGCGAGCGTGAAGTTGGCGGTCGGCTCCGGCAGCCCGGCGTAGAACTCGTTGACGTAGGCCTGCGCCACGGGGTTGATGCGGCCGCGCAGGTCGCGCGAGCGCTCGACGCAGGTCGTGCCTTCGAGCCGGACGCAGACGTCCACGGGGAAGATGCCCTGCCGGATGGCGCTGGTCGGGACGGTGGCCGCGAGCGTCGAGTAGCGCACGTCGTGGCGCCACTCCTGCGAGAAGAAGAAGAAGGTGCGGTTCTTGCCGCTGTAGACCGTCGGGCCGCCCTCGCCGAAGCGCGGCAGGTAGACGGGGCCGCCGAGCGTCCAGCCGAAGTTGTTGTAGCGGAAGGGCGGCCGCTTGGCCCGGCCGTCTTCGAGGCCGGCGGGCGCGGTGCGGTTGTTGAGGAAGCTGTTGGCGTTGAGCCGCTCGTTGCGGACGAACTCGTAGAGCGTGCCGTGGAACTCGTTCGTCCCGGAGCGCGTGACGACGTTGACCTGCCCGCCGCCCGAGCGGCCCGTCTCGGCCGGGTAGAGGCTCCGCAGCACCTTGAACTCGCCGATGGCGTCCACCGACGGGTAGGTCTGGATGGTCAGGTTCGAGCCGCGGTCGGTCGTGTCGGCCCCGTCCACCGTCCACGTGTTCGAGCTCGACCGCGCGCCGTTGACGGAGATCGAGACCGTGTTGGCCTCGCCGTTCGGGTTGGTCGTGCCGACGTAGGGCTGGTCGGAGAGGCCCGAGGAGACGCCGGGGACGAGCGTGACTAACTGGACGAAGTTGCGGTTGTTCAAAGACAGCTCGCGCACCTGCGTCCCCGAGATGAGGTTGGCGGCCGTCGGCGTCTGCAAGTCCACCTGCAACTGCTCGGCGACGACCGTCACCTGCTCGCTCACGTTGCCGGTTTCGAGCGCGGCGTCGACGGTGCGGCGCTGGTTCACGTCGAGCTTGATGTCGGTCTCAAGGTACCTCTTGAAGCCGCCCGCCTCGACGGCCACCTCGTAGGTGCCGGGGGGCAGCGACGGCGCGGAGTAGGTTCCGTCGTCGCCCGCCGTCAGCGTGCGGACGACGGCCCCCTTCGCCTTGTCGGTGATGGTGACGGTCGCGCCGGGCACGACCGCGCCGGCCGCGTCCGTGACGGTGCCGACGATGGTGCCGGTGATTTCCTGCGCGGGCGCGGGCGCCGCGCTCAGGCAGAGCAGGCAGGCGACGGCGGCGGCAAATTTCTTCAGCATGTAGTCCCTCCAGATTTGGCGGAGTCGGAATCTATATTTTCGTTCTGGCGCGGGGGCGGGCGGGTCGCCGCCCCCCGTTCGGCACGGGTCTCGGTTCAGCGCGCCGCGGTCTGGGCCGCGCCGCGGCGCAGCGGCGCGCCGGGC
>DATMVI010000235.1:0-6916 GCA_035563275.1 Pyrinomonadaceae bacterium | reverse complement strand
GTTCCGAGTTAGGAACCTGTCCTTAACCTGGGACCTGAAACCTGAAACCAGAATCTTCCTTCTTATTCCGGCGCTTCTCCTACTCTGCTCTCCCTCTTGGGCGGCGGCGAAGCGGGTCGTCGTCATCAAGGTGGACGGGCTGCCGCAGGCGACCGTCGAGCGCTTCGTGCGCGAGCGCGACCGGCGGACGGGCAAGGGCGTCCTGCCGTGGTTCGAGCACGTCTTCTACGAGCGCGGCACGCGCCTCAACAATTTTTACGTCCGCGGCATGAGCCTGTCCGGGCCTTCGTGGTCTCTGCTCGACACGGGCCAGCACCTCCAGATTAAGGGCAACGTCGAGTTCGACCGCTACACGCTCCACTCCTACGACTACCTCAACTTCATCCCCTTCTGGATCGCCAACGTCGGCGGCGTCCGCGTGGACATGCCCGGCGCGGAGCTTTTGGACGAACTCGGCATCCCGCTCCTCGCCGACGCCTACCCCTACGACGAGCGCTTCATGAGCTTCCAGCTCTACCAGCGCGGCAACCGCTGGACGACTTTGCAGCGCGGCCTCCAGAACGCCGTCACCTCGCGCGGCATCCGCGACTTCATCGACGAGTGGAACACCATCGGCGTCGGCGGCCGCGACATCCTCAACGAGCAGCAGGAGCGCGAGCTGATCGGTAAGTTGCAAGACCCGCGCGTCCGCTACCTCGACTTCTACACCACCGACTTCGACCACGCCGCGCACCATAACCGCGACCGCGCCACGCAGCTCGCCGCCCTGAAGGAGCTCGACGCCCTCGTCGGCCGACTCTGGGCGGCCATCCAGCAGACGCCGCAGGCCGCCGAGACCGCCCTCGTCCTCGTCTCCGACCACGGCACCAACACCGACGAGCGCGTCTACAGTCAGGGCTACAACCTCGTCAAGCTCCTCGGCCGGGCCGAGGGCGGCGGCCACCACGTCGTCACCAAGCGCCGGCTGCTCAACGACTACGCGCTGAAGGGCATCTACCCGCTCATCCCCCTGATCTACACGACGACCGAGGAGTCCTTCTACCTCAAGGGCGAGAGCACCACCTACCCGACGGCGCTGGTGGACTTCGACGGCAACGAGCGCGCCTCGATCCACCTGCGCGACAGCGACCTCAACCTCCTCCACATCCTCCTGCTCGAACTCCGCCGCGGCAAGCTCTCCGAGCCGCAGCGCCGCGCCGCCCGCGAAGCCTTCTTCCAGACGCTCGAACGCCGCCGCCCCGGCTGGCAGCGCACGTTCGACGAGCTGCGCGAAGAGCTCGGCGCGCTGCGCCGGCTGATCGAGCGCCAGCGGCGGCTCGTCGAGTCGCAGCCGAAGAAGTTCACGAAGGCCGACGCCGACGCCGGCCGCGACAAGGAGGCGCGCCGCGAGTTCGCCCGGCTCGACTCGTGGACGGGCGACGAGCGCAAGTACGCGGCCTACGCGCAGCAGCTCGCCAACCTGCTCGCGCTCGACCCGGCGCGCTTCACGCCCGAGCGCGTCCGCGTCGAAGACCTCTTCGCGCCCGGCGCGATGGGCGACGCCAACACCGTCCGGCAGCTTCAGAACTACGTCGTCGGCCCCGCGCCGCGGGGCCTCACCCTCGACATCGGCGGCGCGCTCGACTACGAAAAGAGTTTCCGGCGCGTCAACTACTTCGAGCTGCTCGCGCGGATCGCCGTGCTCAACAACGTGCAGCCCGGCGTCGCCAGCCGCCCCGTGGATTTCTCCGCCGTCCGCGTCCCCGCCGAGGCGATCGCGGGCGCGCTCGGCGAAGACCTCCGCGCCGACGAAGTCATCTGGCTCTACGGCGGGCGCGACCGGCAGGCGCTCGTCCTCGCGCGCACGGGCGGCGGCCTGAGCCTGCGCTACCTGCCCGTCGCAGACCTGCGTCAGGGCGCGGACGGCCGCGTCACTTTCACGCGCGCCGCGTGGGGCGCGGGGCTGCCGCTCAAGCTCTGGGAGGACGCGCGCCTCGCCGTCCCCGGCGGGGTGAGCCGCGAGGCGTGGCTCTCGGGCTGGCGCACGGACCTCGAATGGCTGCGCGCCGCGCACCGCACCGCCTACTCGAACGCGGTCGTCGGCCTCCACGAACAACTCGGGCGGCACGCGACCGAGGCGACCGACGACCGCGCGCCCGGCCTCGCCGAAGACGAAAGGCTCCTGCGCCGCTTCCGCCGCCGCCAGCGCGAGCTGGTCGAGACCGACCTGCTCATCTTCGCCAACGACCACTGGAACTTCGACGTGCGCGGCTTCAACCCCGGCGGCAACCACGGCTCGCTCTTCCGCGTCTCGACCCACTCGACGCTGATGCTCGCCGGCGGCGAGCGCGCGGGCGTCCCGCGCGGCCTCGCCGTCGAGGAGCCTTACGACAGCCTCAGCTTCATGCCGACGCTGCTCGCCCTGACGGGTCAGGTCGAGGACGGCACGCGCCCCGTCCAAGCCCTCTGGCGGATGGGCTACCGCCGCTTCCCCGGCCGCCTCATCGGCGAAATCTTCGAGGGGCGGACGGACGCGCCCGCGCCCGTCGCCGACGCGGAGGCCGCGCCTTGACCCCGGCCCGCGACGAGACGGCCACGCGCGAAGTGGCGCGGGTCGAGCCCGAAGACTTGTTCGAGGCCGAGATACACCTGACGGCCGACACCGGCGACGAGGAAGGCGGGCGCGGGCGCGGCTGGCTCTTCTACCTCCACGCGGCGGCCTTCGTCCTCGGCGCGGCGCTGCTCGCCTACGTCGTCAACCGCATCGGCGTCGGCCCCATCGCCGAGGCGCTGCGGCAGGTCGGCTCCGGCTTCCTCATCCTGCTCGCGCTCACCGGCGCGCGCCACGTCTTCCGCACGGCCTCGATGAGCCTCGCCGTCGCGCCCGAGCACCGGCGCTTCACCTTCTGGGAGGCCTACTCGACGCGGCTGGCCGGCGAGACCATCACCTTCCTGACCTTCACCGGCCCCGTGCTCGGCGAGGCGACGAAGGCGGCGCTGCTCCGCAAGCGCGTGCCGCTCGCTACCGGCGTGCAGGCGCTCGTCGTGGACAACCTGCTCTACAACCTCTCGGTGGCGCTCTTCGTCTCGGGCGGCGCGCTCGTGATGCTCGCCACCTACGACCTGCCGGACGCGGCGCGGTACCCGCTCGTCGTCATCGCGGCCGGGATGATGTCGGTCGTCGTCGCCGTCGTCGCGGCCGTCGTCAGCAGCCGGATGCCGTTCACGGCCGCGGTGGACTTCCTCATCCGCGCCGGCGTCAAGCGGCGCAAGCTCGCCGCGAAGCGCGAGAAGGTGCGCGGCGTCGAGTCGAACGTCTACGACTTCTACAAGCGCAGGCCCGCCGCCTTCTTCGTGATGTTCGCCTGCGACTTCGCCTCGCACGCGACGACCGTTCTGGAAGTCTTCCTCGTCCTCGGCTGGCTCGGCTTTGAGCCGACGGCGCGGGTGGCTTACATTATTGATTCGCTGACGAAGGTCATCAACCTCGTCTTCGGCTTCGTCCCCGCCACCATCGGCGTCTACGAGGGCGGAACCGGCTTCATCCTGCACACGCTCGGCTACGCGGCGGCGACGGGCGTGACGCTGGGGCTGGTGCGCAAGGCCGGCATGATCGTCTGGGCGGCGGTCGGCCTGCTGATGCTCGTGCGGCACACCGCGCCGGGCGCGGCCCGCAAGGTTCTGGAGAGACACCCGCGACTGCGTGAGGCTATGGACAACCTTGTGTTATCGAACATGACGCACCGGCCGGCGCGGACGCTCGTCAGCGTCCTCGGCGTGGCGGTCGGCGTGCTGCTCATCGTCTTCACGGTGGGGCTGGCCCACGGCGTGCTGCGCGAGCGCGCGCGGCGCGAGGGCGAGGTCGGGGCCGAAATCATGGTGCGCGCCTCCGGCTCCATCGGGCTGAGCGGCACGCAGCCGTTCACGCTGCCGCTGGCGCGCGCCGACGAGATCGAGCGCCTGCCGGGCGTGCGCGCGGCGGCCGCCGTCGGCCAGAAGACCGACACGAGCGAGACCGGCTTCGGGATGCGCGTCATCGACGGCATCCAGTTCGAGCGCTACGGCAGGCTGACGGGCCTGCGCGTCGTCGAGGGGCGGGGCCTCGCGGAGTCGGGCGACGAGGCCATCGTCGACCCGATCTGGATCGAGGGGCGGAAGGCGAAGGTGGGCGACGCCGTCAAGCTCTTCGAGCGCGAGTTCCGCATCGTCGGCGTCTACGAGCCGCCCGGCGGCGGGCGCATCAAGATTCCGCTGCGGACTTTGCAGCAGCAGGTCGGGGCCGAAGAGGGCTTCGCCACGAGCGTCCTCGTCTCGTGCCACAACCCGGCCGAGCAGGAGCAGGTGGCCGAGCGCATCCACCAGCTCTTCCCCGAGGACCAAATCCTCTTCACGCGCGACCTGCCCGAACTCTACACGTCGAGCGTGCCGGCCCTGAACGTCTTCATCAGCGTCGTCGTGGGCGTGGCGGCCGTCATCAGCGTCCTCGTCATCCTTCTGGCGATGTACACGACGGTGACGGAGCGGACGAAGCAGATCGGGGTGCTGAAGTCTCTGGGGATGTCGAACGCGGGCGTGGCGTGGATCATCGAGCAGGAGGCGCTGGTGGTGAGCGTGCTCGGCGTCGCCCTCGGCGTCGTGCTCACGCTCGCGGCGCGCTTCCTCGTGATGAGCGTGACGACGCTGACCGTGGACATCGAACTCCGCTGGCTGCTCATCTCGCTCGCCATCGGCCTGCTCGGCGGCACGCTCGGCGCGCTCTACCCCGCCCTCCGGGCCGCGCGCCAAGACCCGGTCGAGGCCCTGAGCTACGAGTAAGCCTCGGCCGCGGGGGCGCGGAGGGAGACAATCAAAAGCCCCCGCGGGAGAGTCGAGCGATTAATGTCAGGCTCGACTCTCCCGCGGGGGCTTTACTGTCTCTTCCCTTCCGCGCCCCCGCGGCTAGTTCTTACCCCCGCGCATCTCGCGGCGGGCGCGGGCGATGAAGGCTTCGACCTCGGCGAGTGAGCGCGGGATGGCGGCCGAGAGGTTGCGGCTGCCGTCGGGCGTGACGAGCACGTCGTCCTCGATGCGGACGCCGATGTTCTTGTAGCGCTCGAAGGCGGGCCGCACGGCCCTGATGAACTTCTCCGACTCGGGCGTCTTCGCGAGGTGGTCGAGCGCGTCGGCGCGGACGTAGACGCCCGGCTCGTTCGTGAAGACCATGCCCGGCTCAAGACGCTCGTTGCCGCCCACGTCGTGGACGTTCATGCCGAGCCAGTGCGTCGTGCCGTGGAAGAGCCAGAGGCGGTACTGCGGCACGCGCGTCCCGCCCGACTCCACCGTCCCGTCGCGCTCGGCGATGAGGCCGAGTTTGAGGAGGCCGTCCTTGATGACCTCGACCGAGGCGGCGTCGGCGTCGGGGCGCTGCGCGCCGGGGCGGATGACGCGCATGGCGGCCTCGTTGGCGGCGAAGACGAGGTTGTAGATGTCGGCCTGCTCCTTCGTGAACTTGCCGCCCGCGGGGAAGGTGCGCGTCACGTCGGCCGTGTAGTGCATATACTCCGCGCCCACGTCCATCAGGATCAGGTCGCCCGGCCTCACCGCGCCCTGCGAGGCGTTGTAGTGCAGAGTCGTCGCGTTCGGGCCGCAGCCGACGATTGAGGGGTAGCCCCAGTTGTCGGCGTTGCGCCGCTTGAAGGTGTAGTCAATCTCGGCCTCGACCTCGTACTCCCACTTGGCCTCGCCGGCCGCCGCCATCGCGCGCCCCAGCGCCTCGGCCGTGATGTCCACGGCGTGCTGCATGAGGCGGACTTCCGAAGGCGACTTCCGCAGCCGCATCGAGCGGAAGAGCGGCATCAGGCTCCGCACCTTGTAGTCCGGCTGCGCTTGCGTCCACTCGCGCGCGAAGCTTTGCTCCTGCCGCCACTCGCGGCTCTCGCCGAACCGGCCGGAGGCCGCGTCGCGCTCGGGCACGAGCAGGTGCAGCGCCGCCTCGCCGGCCGAGGCCGCCGCGTAGAGCTGGCCTAAGAGATCGGCCGGGACGCTCGCCTTCGAGTTCAAAAGGACTCGTTCGGCGGCGGGCCGGTAGGGCTGGCGCGCGCGGACGGCTTTGACGAACGGCTCGAACTCGCGCGCGTCCCAGATTTCCCCGACGCCCGAGAGGCGGCGCGCATCCTCGGCCGAGTACATGTAACCGTCCCAAGCCTCGCGCGCGGGGTTGCGGCGCGGCAGGAAGAGAATTTCGCGCAGGCCCGTGCTGCCGGGGACGAGGACGAGGGTCGCGCCCTGCTGGTTGAGGTGCGTCAGGTAGAAGAGGTTGTTCTCCTGCCGGAACTCGTAATCCACGTCGTTGGTGTAGAGCCGCGGCTCGGCGCTGAAGAGGACGGCCAAGCCCTTCGGCCCGACCTCCTTCATCACGCGCTCGCGCCGGGCCTTCAGCTCGGCCTGCCGCTCCTCGTCCGGGAAGACGGGCGCGGGCGGCGCGACGCGGATGGCCGGCGGGTCTGAGGCGACGACCGCCGCGCGCGGCGCGGTCAATGCCCACGGTAAATCAGCTGCCAGCGCGAAGAACGCGACGGCGGGTAAGAGCCATTTTGTGATGCGGAACTGCCTCAAGGGTATTGGGCCTCCATCGCCTGTCCGGCGGTTGATTCCTTCTTCCCGCGCCCCGGCCGGGGCGACGATCGAACGGCGGGCCGCGGCGGGTGAGATTATAGAGCACGCGCGCCGTCGCGCGGCACCCGCCGTCAAACCTAAACCTTGACGCGACCCCGCGCCGGGTATATCTTCCCGGCGTCTGTTCTTCGCTCACGAGTTGATGAGATGTCCGCCCGTCAGCCTCACGAACTCCTGCTCAATCCGGACGACGCGCGCCAACCGCCGCAGCATTGTTTCCGGCCGGAGACCAACGGAATGTCTATCCCTAAAAAGATCTCACCGCCTCACTCAGGGCCGTCTC
>DATMVI010000234.1:0-15176 GCA_035563275.1 Pyrinomonadaceae bacterium | reverse complement strand
ATCTGATGTTCATGGCGTACGGACTCCTGAGCCGGCGCGCGGGCGAGGGGGCGGGCGTCGAGCGCGCGCCGCGCGGCCGGGATTATACACGACGGGGAGGGCCGCCGACTCCGGCCCGGCCCGCGCGGAAACTTTTACAGTTCGTTGACTTCCGCCGCCGCGCTCCGTCCGTATTGTACTTGGCGGGGCGCGGCCCGTTGGTTATACTCTGGTCTCGCCCCTGTGCTACCCGATTCGCCTCGTCTCAGGCGCACAGAGCAACAGGCGGGTCGGCCGCGGACGGCGGCACTCGCGTGACCTTCCGTCTCCTTTTGAAGTTGAAGGGTGAGAAGTTTTATGTTGCAAATTCCCAAGGGCCAAACGACCGAAGGCGAGCGCGCCATCCTGCGCAAGCTCCGCGTCTGGATCGCGGCTCTGGCGGCGGCCTGCCTGCTCGTCGGCGTCGGCATCGGGGCCATGCTCTCCTCGAACACACAGACGCTCGCGCTCGACGACGGCCCGACCTCGGGGGCGAGCCTCGCGCAGATCGCGCGCGCGCCCGAGGCGCTCTCCGCCTCGTTCGCCGAGATCGCGCGCCGCGTCGAGCCGGCCGTCGTCAACATCGACACCGTCTCGGCCGCGCCGCAGGTGGCCGAGAGGGAGGGCGACGAGGAGGGCGAGGCCGACGAGGGCGGCGACAACCCGCTCCTCGACATGCTGCGCCGACACGCCCGCCGCCCGTCGCGCGGGGTCGGCAGCGGCTTCGTCGTCGACCCGAAGGGGCTGATCCTCACCAACTACCACGTCGTCGAGAACATGTCGCGCATCATGGTCAAGCTCCAGACGGGCGAGACCATCCGCGGCCAGATCGTCGGCTTCGACGAGGAGACCGACCTCGCCGTCATTAAGATCAGCGCCGGGCGCGACCTCCCGGCCGTGCGCATCGGCAACTCCGACGAGGTGCAGGTCGGCGACTGGGTCTTGGCCGTCGGCTCGCCCTTCGGGCTGGAGCAGACCGTCACGGCCGGCATCATCTCGACGAAGGAGCGGCAGACCGAGGAGGGCGCCAGCTTCCGCCGCTTCCTCCAGACCGACGCGGCCATCAACCGCGGCAACTCCGGCGGCCCGCTCGTCAACATGCGCGGCGAAGTCATCGGCGTCAACTCGCAGATCGCCACCACCACCGGCGACTACAACGGCATCGGCTTCGCGCTCCCGGCCAACGTCGCCGCCAGCGTCTACAAGCAGCTCACCTCCGAGGGCAAGGTGCGGCGCGGCTACCTCGGCGTCTTCCTCGGCCCCGTCGGGCCGGAGTTCGCCCGCGTCTACGAGTTGCCCGCCGCGAAGGGGGCCATCGTCCGCGACGTGGCCGACCCCGTGGGGCCGGCCGCGAAGGCCGGGATGCAGGCCAACGACGTGATCGTCGAGTTCAACGGGCAGCCCGTCGAGAGCGCGCAAGACCTCATCAACAAGGTCGCCTCCACGCCCGTCGGGCAGGCCGTGCAGGTCACCTACCTGCGCGAGCTCAACAACAAGCTGGAGCGGCGGCAGGCGAGCATCACCGTGGCCGAGCGCCCGGCCCGCCCGAGCGGGGCGCTGCGCGACGCCGAAGAGAAGCCGACCACCAAGCGCATCGGCGAGGCGGCCCGGCCCGACGACAAGCCGACGCTCGGCATCAAGGTCAGCGAGCTGACGCCGCAGCTCGCCAACGAGCGGAACCTGAAGGGCGTGCGCGGCCTGCTCGTGCAGGAGATCGACCACGCCGGCATCGCCTACGACGCCGGCCTCCAGCGCTACATGGTCATCCAGCGCGTCAACCGCTCGCCCGTCAACAGCATCGACGACTTCGAGCGCATCATCAACTCGCTCAAGCCCGGCGACCCCATCGTCATGCACGTCGCCTCGAACAACGGCGACCGCGTCGCCCAATCGATCGTGCAGTTCACCTTCCAGTAGACATTCGCGGGTCGGGGGTCTGGAGTCTGGGGTCGAAAGCAGTTATCCTGCTCCAGACCCCAGACTTCAAACTTTAGGCCCCAAATTTTTTTATGGCTCAGGCGAAAAAAGCTCTCAACAGAGGCGCGAAGAACGGGCGCGGCGCGGGCGCGGCGCGGGCTTCGACCCGGACTTACCTCAACTACGTCGGCGGCGAGTGGACGGCCTCGGCCTCGGGCGAGACGTTCGAGAACCTGAACCCGGCCGACACGCGCGACGTGGTCGGCCGCTTCGCGCTCTCCGTGCCCGAGGACATCAACCGCGCCGTCGAGGCGGCGGCCGAGGCGGCCGACCGCTGGCGGCGGCTCCCGGCCCCGCGCCGCGCCGAAATCCTCTTCCGCCTCGGCGAAACCCTCATCCGCCGGAAGGACTCGTTCACGCGCGACATGACGCGCGAGATGGGCAAGGTGCTGAAGGAGGCCGGCGGCGACGTGCAGGAGGCCATCGACTGCACCTATTACACGGCCGGCGAGGGCCGCCGCCTGCACGGCTTCACCACCCCGGCCGAGATGCCCGACAAGTTCGCCATGTGCGTGCGCCAGCCCGTGGGCCTCTGTGGGCTGATCACGCCGTGGAACTTCCCGATGGCCATCCCCTCGTGGAAGCTCATCCCGGCTTTGGTGTGCGGCAACACGGTCGTCATCAAGCCGGCCGAAGACACGCCGCTCTCGACCTACAACCTCGTCAAAGCCTGCGAGGAGGCGGGGGTTCCGCCGGGCGTCGTCAACCTCGTGACGGGCCACGGCGAGACCGTGGGCGCGGCCCTGACCGAGCACCCCTCGGTGCGCCTCATCTCGTTCACCGGCTCGACCGAGGTGGGGCGCAGCGTCGCCTCTTCGTGCGCCGAGCGCAACGCCATCTGCTCGCTGGAGATGGGCGGCAAGAACGTCATCATGGTGATGGAGGACGCCGACCTCGACCTCGCCGTCGAGGGCGCGGTGTGGGGCGCGTTCGGCACCTCGGGCCAGCGCTGCACGGCCTCCTCGCGCATCATCGTCCACAAGAAGGTCTACAAGAAGTTCACGCAGAAGCTCGTCGAGCGCGCCTCGGCCCTGCGCGTCGGCGACGGCTCGGACGAGCGCACCGACGTGGGGCCGGTCATCAACGCCGAGGCGATGCGGCGGATTCTCAACTACATCGAGGTCGGGCAGACGGACGACGGCGCGCGCCTCGCCTGCGGCGGCCACCGCCTCGACAAGGGGCCGCACGCCCACGGCCACTTCATCGAGCCGACCGTCTTCGCCGACGTGGCGCCCTCGATGCGCATCGCGCAGGAGGAAATCTTCGGGCCGGTGACGGCCGTCATCCCGGCCGGCTCGCTCGAAGAGGCGGTCGAGATCGGCAACGGCGTGCGCTACGGGCTGTCGGCCTCGATCTACACGGCCGACGTTAACCGCGCCTTCCGCGCCATGAGCGAGATGTACACCGGCATCTTCTACGTCAACTCCTCGACCATCGGCGCGGAAGTCCACCTCCCGTTCGGCGGCACGAAGGCCACGGGCAACGGCCACCGCGAGGCCGGCACGCAGGTGCTCGACATCTTCACCGAGTGGAAGTCGGTCTACGTCGATTACAGCGGCAAGCTCCAGCGCGCGCAGATCGACGAAGTGAACTTCGAGTAAAGCGGGGCCACGCCGGCCATCGCCGGCCGGGGCCCGATGAGAAGCTCTACCTGATGTCTAAAGTTATCGGGGGCGCAGCGAGATGATTGTCGGATTGCCGAAGGAGATTAAGGACAACGAGTACCGCGTCGGGATGACGCCGGCGGGGGTGCGGGCTCTGACGGACGCCGGGCACCGGGTCGTCGTCGAGCAGGGCGCGGGCGCGGGTTCCGGCTTCGATGACTCGCTCTACCAGCAGGCGGGCGCGACCATGATCCCGTCGGCCGAGGACGTGTGGGCCGAGGCCGAGATGGTCGTCAAGGTCAAGGAGCCGATCGCGCCCGAGTACCCGCGGATGAAGGAGGGGCTGCTCCTCTTCACCTACCTCCACCTCGCGCCCGACCCGCAGCAGACGCGCGCCCTGCTCGACAACAAGGTGACGGGCGTCGCCTACGAGACGATCACCGACCGGAAGGGCACGCTGCCGCTTCTGACGCCGATGTCGGAGGTCGCGGGGCGGATGGCCGTGCAGGTCGGCGCGCAGTACCTTGAGAAGATGAACGGCGGGCGCGGCGTGCTCCTCGGCGGCGTGCCGGGCGTGCCGGCGGCGCGCGTCGTCATCATCGGCGGCGGCGTCGTCGGGACGAACGCCGCGAAGATGGCCGTCGGCATGGGCGCGCAGGTCACCATCGTCGACCGCAACCTCGACCGCCTGCGCGAACTCGACGACATCTTCCTCTCGAAGATTTCGACGCTCGCCTCCTCGGCCTACGCCATCCACGGCGCGATCTCGGAGGCCGACCTCATCATCGGGGCCGTGCTCGTCCCCGGCGCGGCCGCCCCGCGGCTGGTGACGCGCGAGATGCTCAAGGACGTGCCGAACGGCGCGGTCATCGTGGACGTGGCCGTCGATCAGGGCGGCTGCATCGAGACGACGCGGCCGACGACGCACTCGAACCCGACCTACTACGAGGAGGGCGTGCTCCACTACTGCGTCGCCAACATGCCCGGCGCGGTGCCGCGCACCTCGACGTTCGCGCTCACGAACGCGACGCTGCCTTACGTGCTGCGCCTCGCCAACCGCGGCTTCGTCGAGGCCATCAAGAGCGACCCCGGGCTCAGGGAGGGCGTCAACACCTACGCCGGCCGCCTCACCTACGAGGCCGTGGCCGTCGATCAGGGTCTGGAGTTCAGCCCGCTCGGCGAGATGCTCGGCCTCCCGCCGCAGCCGAGCGCGACGGCGGGCCGCGCGGGCTGAAGCCGCTCGCGCGCGGGACGCGGAAAGTCGAAGGCCCACTCGTTAAGAGTGGGCCTTTTCGTTTATCTCACCCGCCCGCGGGCGCGCGCGGGGCGCGGGTCAGGAGAGTTCGGCGGCCGCGACGGGCGCGCGCCGGGTCGGCGCGATCAGCCCGGCGAGGCACGCGGCGAGTTCTTCGGGGCTGACCGGCTTGAAGAGGTAAACGTCGGCGCGCTCGGAGGCGTCGGACGGCGCGGCCGTCTGGTCGGCCCCGCTGAGGAGGACGACGGGCAGCGAGGCGAGCTTCGGGTGGCGGCGCAGGAAGCGGCACAACTCGTGGCCGCCGAGGTGCGGCATGACGGCGTCGGTGACCACGGCGTCGAAGGTCGAGGAGAGCGCGGCCTTCATCGCTTCGAGGCCGTCGGCCGCGGCGAAGACCGCGTAGCCGGCGCGCTGCAAGACGACTTCGAGGTAGCGCCGCAGGGCGCGGTCGTCTTCGGCGAGCAGGACGGTTCCGGCGTGGGCCGGCAGGGCGGGGACGTGCGGCGGGGGCGCGGGGGCGGCGTTTTCGGTGGTCGTGTTCATCGCGTCAGATGTTTTCGGGGGCGGCGCGCGGCGTGGCGGCCGCCGCCCCGAAGGAGTGCAAGCGACGTGCCCCGCGGTCGGGCCGTGCGGATGATGCCGGGGAGAGGGGTCGCGGCGGCGCGGCGGGAGGGGTTCCCGTGCGGCCGGGGCGCGGAAGTCGCTTAAAAAGTATGGATTTCGAGGAGAGCCGCGCGGGGCGAAGGGCGAAGGCCCCGCGACATCGAGATTAGAGCCGCGCGCCCGGCCGTGTCAATCAAATCTTTTTGACGCGCGCGCTTCGGTCAGTGTGGCGCGAGGCCGGTCGGCCCGCGCGGCGTTTTGCGCCCGCCGCGCGGCGAACCGCCGCCCCCGGCCGCTCATCTATCTACTTTCGCCTGCCGGGTTGAAGGCGCGCGGCGCTTCGGCCATACTGTCCGTTTAGCGCGGCCGGGCCCGAGTCGTCCGTGCGCCCCCACGAGGTTTTCGAGAAGTCCCGAGATGTACGAGTTCGCCGTCACCCCAGCCGTCACGCAGATCCGCCGCCGCGGCGTCACGATCACGGAGGTCGAGCCGGGCGGCCTCGGCGCGGAGCTGGAGCTCGAAGCCGGCGACCGCCTCTACAAGGTCAACGGCCGCGTGGTGCGCGACTACCTCGACTTCCGCTTCCACGCGGGCGGCGAGACCGAGCTGACCCTGAACGTCATCAAGCGCGGCGGCGAGGAGTGGGAGATCGAGGTCGAGCGCGACGAGGGCGAGGACTTCGGCCTCGCCTTCGAGAACATCGCGCCGCGCCAGTGCGCCAACGAGTGCCTCTTCTGCTTCTGCAAGGGCAACCCGCCCGACGCGCGCCCCGCGCTCTTTTTCCGCGACGAGGACGTGCGCCTCTCCTTCCTCTACGGCAACTACACGACGCTGACCTCGATCACCGAGGACGAGATGCGCCGCGTCGTCGAGCAGCGGCTCACGCCGCAGTACGTCTCCGTCCACGCCACCGACCTCCGCGTGCGCGCGCACCTGCTCGGGGTTGACGAGCGGCGCGCGGACATCGGCGACAAGCTGCGCCGGATGATGGACGCCGGCATCGAGATTCACGCGCAGGTCGTCCTCTGCCCGGGGATTAACGACGGCGAGATTCTGGAGCGCACCGTGCGCGACCTCGCCGGGGAGTTCCCGCGCGTCCGCTCGGTCGCCGTCGTCCCGCTCGGGCTCACCCGCTACAACACGGACGAGCGGCTGACGCCGGTGACGCCCGGGTGGTGCCGCGAAGTCATCCGGCAGGTCTCGGCCTTGCAGAAGGAGCTGCGCGCGCGTCTGGGGACGAACTTCGCCTTCCTCGGCGACGAGATTTACCTGCGCGCCGGCCGCGGCGTCCCCGCGCGCGCGCACTACGGCGACTACCCGCAGATCGAGGACGGCGTCGGCATGGTGCGGTCGTTCAAAGAGGAGTTCGCGCGGCTCCTGCGCCGGCTCGAAAAGCGCCCGCCGCGCCGGCCCGCGGCGCTGCGCGGCACGGTGCTCACCGGCGCGCTCTTCGCGCCCGTGCTCGAAGAGCTGCTCGGCCGCCTCAACGCGCGCTGGGGCACGCGCCTCAAGACGGTCGCGGTCGAGAACCGGTATTTCGGCTCCGAGATCGTCGTCGCCGGGCTGATGACCGGCTCCTGCGTCCTCGCCGCGCGCGACGGGATTGAGGGCGACTTCGTCATCCTCCCGCGCGCCGCGCACAAGTCGGACGAGCCCGTCATGCTCGACGGCACGCGGCTCGAAGAGCTCGAACGCCGCCTCGGGCTGCGCCTGCGCGCGCTCGACCTCGAAGGCTTCGCGCGCTTCGTCGCGGGCGCCTGAAGTTCGGCCCACGCCGGCCCCGGCCCGCGTCCTGAAATTTAGACTCCCCGTCCAGCCCTTTGGACTTAATTACGGCCCGGCGGACGCGCCCTAATTTTTTCCGAGAATCCGGCGCGTTTCGGTCTGAAAGAGTTCGCCACGGCGTCCGCGAGGGTGTAGAATGCGGACTCCAGACCGGCCCGTGAGCAGCGGCCCCGCGGCCGGCCTTCCGCCTGAAGTAACCCTCTAAACGAAAAGAAGAACGGCCCCGTATGAACACCAAAATTCTGCTCGCAGCGACACTCTCATTCTCCCTGCTCACGCCCGCCCCGGCCCAACAGCCGCAGCCGCGCCCCGCCGACAACCCGCAGGAGGACGTGGTGCGCGTCACGTCGAACCTGACGCAGGTGGACGTGGTCGTCGTGGACAAGAACGACCGGCAGGTGACCGACCTCGCCCCGGAGGACTTCGAAGTCCTTGAGGACGGGAAGCGGCAGCAGATCACGAACTTCTCCTACGTGGCCGTCAACGCGCCGCCCCCGTCGGGGGCGACGGCCGAGGCGGCCGGCGAGAGGAACGCGCCGCGCATCCCGCCCGCGCCGCTGCGCCCCGAGCACGTGCGGCGCACCGTGGCGCTCGTCGTGGACGACCTCGGCCTCTCCTTCCAGAGCGTCTCGTTCGTCAAGGAGGCGCTGCGCCGCTTCGTCGAGGAGCAGATGCAGCCCGGCGATCAGGTCGCCATCATCCGCACGGGCGGCGACGCCGGGGCCTTGCAGCAGTTGACGAACGACAAGGAGCAGTTGCGCGCCGTCATCGACAAGCTGCGCTGGAACCCGGGCGGGCGCGGCGGCCTCTCCCCGATGCCGACCATCACCAACCAGAAGGAAGCCCTCTCGATGAACGAGAACGGCCCCGACAATCAGGCGATGGCCGACATCCGGAGGTCGGGCGAGATGATCGAGGAGCTGGAGATGACGCGGGCCGACCACTACGCCGTCGGCTCGTTCGGCTCGCTCGGCTTCGTCATTCAGGGGATGAGCCAGTTGCCGGGCCGCAAGTCGGTGGTCTTCATCTCGGAGGCGTTCCGCCTCTTCAGCAAGCAGGGGCGCAACAACGCGCTCAAGCAGGCGCTCGACCGGCTCGTCGAGCAGGCCAACCAAGCCTCGACCGTCATCTACACGCTCGACGCGAGCGGCCTGCAAGACCTCACGCTGACGGCCTCCGACAAGGTCACGGGCGGCGGCTACCTCTTCGACAAGGGCATGTTTCAGGAGGGGGGCTCGGGGGGGCGCAACACCCCCGGCAACCAGCCCCTCGGCCAGAGGGCCTCGGACGCCTTCAGCCAGTCCACCGAGGGTTTGCGCCGGCTCGGCGCGCTCGCCGACCAGCGCGCGCAGGCGCAGGTGCAGTCGCACAGCGTCCTCTCGATGCTCGCCGAGGGGACGGGCGGCTTCCTCGTCAGCAACCGCAACGACCTCGGCTCCGGCCTGCGCAAGATCGTGGACGACCAGCGCGGCTACTACCTCATCGGCTACCGCCCCGACGACGCGACCATCGACCCGGCGACGGGCCGCCGCCGCGTCCGCGAGCTGACGGTCAAGGTGAAGCGCTCGGGCCTGCGCGTGCGCAACCGGCCGGGCAGCTACACCGTCTCGCTCGAAGGCCCGCGCACGAGCAAGCGGACGCGCGAGGAGCAACTGGCCGCCGTCCTCACCTCGCCCTTCGCCACCAACGAGGTTGACGTGCGGCTCACCTCGCTCTTCGGCGACGAGCAGGCGGCCGGCACCTACGTCCGCTCGCTCGTCTCCATCGACGCCAACGACCTCACCTTCGAGAAGGCGGCGGACGGGGCGCACAAGGCGAGCATCGACATGGCCGGCGCGCTCTTCGGCGAGGGCGGCCGCGTCGTCGAGCAGTTCGCCCACACGCAGACCATCGCGCTCGGCGAGGCCGACTACCGGCAGGCGCTCCAGAACTCGCTCGTCTACAACTTCGACTTCCCCGTCAAGCAGGCCGGCGCCTACCAGCTCCGCCTCGCCGTGCGCGACGCCGCCTCGGAGCGGGCCGGCTCGGCGCGGCAGTTCGTCGAGGTGCCGGACGTGAAGTCGGGCAAGCTCGCCCTCTCCGGCATCATCCTCAAGGGCACCGTCCCGCCGCCGGCCACCGCCGGCACGAACGGGGCGGCCCCGCCGGCCGCGGCCGAAGACCCGCAGGCCGGCCCGAACATGCGCCGGCTGCGGCAGGGGATGCTGCTCGACTACAGGTACGCCGTCTACAACGCGCAGCCCGACCCGGCGACGAACCGCCCGCAGGTGACGACGCAGATGCGCCTGTTCCGCGACGGCAAGCCGGTCTTTACGGGCCGCGTGCTGCCGCTCGACGCGAGCCAGCAGCCGGACATGAAGCGGCTCGGCGCGGGCGGCCGCCTCCGCCTCGGCCCCGACCTGACGCCCGGCTCCTACGTCCTGCAAGTCGTCGTCGAGGACACGCGGTCGAAGGAGAAGCTCCGCACCGCGACCCAGTGGATCGACTTCGAGATCGTCAACTGAAGGACTACCGGCCCGAAACCGGGCGATAATTTTCGAGGCTTTGCCCCGGCCCGCACGTCGGGCGGGGGCAGGAGGGAAGTGATGACTTTAAGAAAGCTCGGGACGTGGGCGGCTTTGGCCTGCGCCCTCACGCTGGCCGGCGCGCGGCCGGCCGCGGCGCAGTTCGCCGGCCTCGGGCCGGAGATCGACCCGGCGACCGTGCCGCATCAGGTCGAGGTGCGTCTGATGTACAGGGGCGGGGTCGCCGGCAACGTGCGCGTGCGCCTCGTCCGGCAGTCGGCCATGACCACGGCCGGCGAGACCATCACGCGCCCAGAGGGCACCGCCGTCTTCAACAGCCTGAGCGAGGGCGACTACTTCGTCCAGACCTTCGAGACCGACCAGTTCGAGCCGACCGAGACGAAGGTCAGCGTCTACGCGCTCGACCGCAAGTACCCGAGGCGGACGACGCAGACCGTCATCGTCGAGCTGCCGCTGAAGATTCCGGCGCCGCCGCCCGCGCCCGGCATCGTCCGCGCCGACGTTGACCGCAACGTCCCGAAGGGGGCCGTCAGGCGCTACGAGGCGGGCATGAAGGCGCTGCGCGCGGCCGACACGCCGCGCGCCGTCAAGGAGTTCGAGGCCGCCATCGCCGCCCACCCCGACTACTACTCGGCGCGCGTCGAGCTGGGCCGCAAGCTCCGGCAGGAGAAGCGCTTCAAGGAGGCCGAGCCGGTGCTCGCGCGCCTGCCCGAGATCGCGCCGAAGAAGGCCGAGGGGCGCATCGAGTACGGCATCGTCCTGCTCGAACTCGGGCGGCGGGCCGACGCGGCCGCCGAGCTGCGCGCGGCTCTGGCGGCCGAGGAGACGAGCTGGGCCGCCCACCTCTACCTCGGCTGGGCGCTGCTCGAAGACCAGCCCGTGCAGGCCGTCCCGCACTTCGAGCGGGCCCTCGCGCTCGACGAGCAGAAGGCGGCGCGCGCCCACCTCGCCCTCGCCCGCGTCGCCGAGCAGGGCGGCCAGCGCGAGCGCGCCATCCAGCACCTCGACGCCTACTCGGCCCTCGCCCCCGAGGCCAACGACGCGCAGGCCGCCCGCCAACTCGCCGAGCGCCTCCGGAACCCGAACTAAAAAGGGCCGGCGAAGTCGAAAAGGGGCGGGCCGCGCCCGCCGCCTCAAGCCCGGTTGAAGCTTGAGGCGGCGGGCGCGGCCCGCCCCTTTTGCGTGGGCGCGTCCCGAAGCCCGTGGCCGCCCGCCGCCCGCGCCGGCAGCCTCACCCCCCTTGAATCCGCGCCCGACTCCGGGGAGCCATCAAATAACTCCCGGGAGTGACTTCGTGACTCCGCGGAGCCGACCGACGACTCCCGGGAGTCGTCGGTCGGCTCCGCGGAGTCGCGGATTGACTCCTCGGAGTCAAACCTTGACTCCCGGGAGTCGCGGCTCGACTCCACGGAGTCGTCGGTCGGCTCCGCGGAGTCGGCGGGTGGCTCCGCGGAGCCACCCGCCGACTCCCGTCGGAAATCGGGCGATTCCGGGGGGCGGGGACAAAAAAGCCTGCCGGGGTTGACCCGGCAGGCTTTTAAAACGCCCGTGGCGTGAACCGCTCGTTAGAACGAGAAGCGTGCGGCGAGCTGAACCACGCGGGACTCGCGCGCCGAGATGTACTTGCCGAAGTTCGGGCTGGTCAGGTTCAGGTTGATACCCGTGATGCCGGCCGCGGTCGTGCCGTCGGGCCCGAACTGGGTGTGGTTGAGGGCGTTGAACGCCTCGAAGCGGAGTTCGAGGTTGGTCGTCTCGCTGAGCGCCGTGCGCTTGATCAGGATCAGGTCGATGTTGTTGATCCCGTTGTTGGCACGGAACTGGTTCGCGCCCGCGGTGCCGCGGCGGAAGCGGCCGCGCAGGTCGGTGCCGACCACGGCCGGGTTGCCGAAGGCCACGAAGGCGTTCTGGTTGAAGGCCCGCTCCTCGTCACGCGGGTCGAGCTGCTGGTAGGCCTCCCCGAGGTCGGCGAAGCTCAGGAGCGCGCCGCCCGTGCCCGTCGTGTCGAACGGGTTCTGCACCGTGAACGGCCGGCCCGACTCGGCGGTGTAGATGCCGCCGATGGTGAACCCGCCGAACAGAACCTTCTTGAGGCCGGTGAAATTCCGCGTGAACGGAATGTCGTAGAGGCCGCTCAGGACGAAGCGGTGCGGCACGTCCTCGGACGAGAGGGCGCGGCCGAACCGGCGGTCGAGCAGGTCGAGCTGGCCGCGCTGCGTGTCGGCCTCGGTGATCGACTTCGAGAAGGTGTAGGCGGCTTGGAAGGTCAGGCCGTCGTTGCCGAGCCGCTTCTGGAAGTTCGCCTCGAAGGCGTCGTACCAAGAGTTGGCCCCGGAAACCAACTGCACCAGACCGAGACGGATGTCGTCGTTGGCGCGGCGCGTGTTGGCGTTGTTCGTGCGCGGGATCATGCTGGCGCGCGGGTCGTTGGCCGCGAACGGGAAGAACGTCCCGAGCGACGGGTTGACCTGCTCGCGGACGTACTGCTTCTTCCCGCGGTTGCCGACGTAGCTGAGGCTGATCACGTAGTCGGTCGCGAAGCCGCGCTCGACCGTCAGGTTGTACTGGTAGGTGTACGGCGTGCGGATGAACGGGTCAATCGGCTGCGCGAACTGGTTCAGCGGGGCCGAGACGAAGTTCTCGGTCGCCTCGAACGGGTTCGGCAACTGGCCCTGATCCGGGTCTTCGCCCGCGCCGCCGAAGTTCGGGAACGGGTCGGGGCCGAACGGGTCGGACAGCGTGCCGCTGCCGGGGAAGAAGAAGGCGTCCGTGCCGCTGAAGCCGATGGCCGTCAACTGCTGGAGCGCTGTGTCGCCGACGATGGCGCCGTAGTAGACGCCGAAGCCGCCGCGGATGACCGTCTTGCGGTCGCCGAGCAGGCTGCGGCCGAAGCCGCCCTCGAACGAGGGCGCGTAGGCGAAGCCGACGCGCGGGGCGAAGTTGTTGAAGTCCTTCGCCACGCCGCCCTCGGGCACGGTGCCGCCGAGGACCGGGTCGGGGTCGCCGACGTAGACCAGCCCGTTCGGGGCGCGGCCGCCCTCAGGGATGATGACGCGCGCGCCGCTGGGCGCGATGAGCTGGCCGCTGGTGAGCAGCTGCGAGGTCGCGCCGGGGCGGTAGAAGGTGACGCGGTTCGCGAGGTCGGTGAGCGGCGAGGTGTACTCGTAGCGCAGGCCGAGCGAGAGCGTCAGCGCGTCGGTCAGTCTCCACGTGTCCTGAGCGAAGGCGGCGTAGGCCGACTGCCGGAAGTCGCGCAGGCCGTTCGAGCCGGTCTGGACGGCGGCCGGCGAGTTGCCGATCAGGAAGTCCGCGAAGTCGTCGCCCGTGGTGTTCAGGCCGCACGAGCCGCAGAAGGTCAGGATGCCCTGATTAACGAAGAGGAACGTCTGATCCTGATGGTAGAGCGTCCCGTCAACGCCGAACTTGAAGTTGTGGCGGCCGGTGGCCCAGCTCACCGAGTTCTGAAGCTGGTGGTTCTCGGTGACGCGCGTCTGCGGCCCCTGAATCGAGTTGCCGAGGTTGAAGCCGCGCTCGTTGAAAACGATGAACGGCGGGCCGGCGAGCCCCTCGTTGGCGATGAAGTTGCCGGTGAAGCCGATCTGCGACGGCGAGACCGCGTTGGCCGGGGCGACGCCCGGCTGGTTGTTGCGCGCGTAGTTGACGAGGAACGAGTTGACGAGGTTCGGCGTCACGCTCCACGTGTGGCGCACGACGGCGTTCTGCGTCCGGCGCAGGTTCAGCGCGCCGAAGCCGGGGACGGAGGCCCCGCCGAAGGCGAACGGCTGGAAGACCGTGTCGTCGAAGAAGTTGTAGGTGACGTTGAGGCTCTGCGCGTTGTTGATCAGGAAGTCAGTGCGAGCCGTCAGGAAGTGCGAGTTGGTGATTTCGTCCGCCCCGACCGAGGCCGTGCCCGTGGCGTTCGTGACCGGGATGAACTGGTTGTAGAAGCGGGCGATGGGCGAGATGCGGTTCTCCGGGATGATGTTGCCGGGGAAGGGCGCGCCCGTCTGCGGGTCGATGAGCGGGAAGCCGAGGCCGCTGAAGTCGCCCGCGCGCTCGGCCGCCGTCGGCAGGTTCGAGACCGTCTGCGAGGCGCCGATCAGCTGGGCGCGCCGCTCGTAGTCAACGAAGAAGAACGCCTTGTTCTGGCCCTTGAAGAGGGCCGGGCCGCCCTCGCCGAAGCGGGGCAGGTAGATCGGGCCGCCGAAGTTGCCGCCGATCTCCTTGCGCTCGAACGGGCGGCGCTTGTCGCAGAGCTCGCGGGTTTGCTCGGCGATGTTGGTCGGGCAGTCGCCGACGTTGCGGCGGACGGGGTCGGTCGGGTCGTTCTGGTCGAAGAAGCGCGCGGCCGACAGGAAGGTCGGGCGGTAGAAGATGCGCGCGTTGCCGTGGAAGTCGTTCGTCCCAGAGCGGGTCACGACGTTGATGACCGCGCCGGTGTTGCGGCCGAACTCGGCCTCGAAGTTCGAGGTCAGGAGGCGGAACTCCTGCACGGCGTCGGGGCGCGGCTGCGCGCCGGTGGTGCTGCCGACGGCGACCTCGTTGTTGTTGCCGCCGTCGAGCGTGATGTTGTTCTCCACGCCGCGGTTGCCGTTGACGCGGATGCCGACGCCGCCGCCGAAGCCGGTGGCGTTCGACGTGGTCACGCCGGGCTGGAGCAGCGCGAGGTTGAGCACCTGCCGCCCGTTGAGGGGCAGGTCAACGACGCGCTTCTGCTCCACGGTCGTGCCGAGCGTCGGCGACGTCGTGTCGACCAACTCCTGCGAGGCCGTGACCGTGACCTCTTCGGTCGTCGTCCCGACGCTCAGCGAAGCGTCGAGCACGAGGTTGCGGTTCGGTTCGAGCCTGACCTCGGTCAGGCGCGCCTCGGAAAAGCCCGGGGCCTGAATGGCGACGGTATAGGTGGCAGGCTCGACTTCGAGGAACTGGTACTCGCCCGAGTCATTGGTCTGAACGGTGCGAATCTCCTGATTCCTAGCGACGTCGATCAGGCGCACGGTCGCGCCGGTGACGGCGGCCCCGTTCGGGTCGGTCACCTGACCCCGGATCACCCCGCGGGTGCCTTGGGCCAACGTGAGCGCGGTCGCGACCATGATTAGAAAGGTGGCGGCGGCGAATCGGCTGAGCGAACCCGCGCGCGAGCCAAAATTCCTGGTGGCCGGCAAACTTGTAAAACTCATTAAACTCCTCCTTGAGTCTTTCGCTTGGGCATGCGCGCGGCAGGGTTGGAGCGGCACATGCGCAGTGTTGATAGATAGGCTCGTTCGTCCACAAAGGCAAAAGTTGTTCCGGTAATGTGGACGGAAGATTTCGCCTCTTTCCCAGATATTTTTTGCCGCCGCGGGCCGGGCGGCCGAAAATATTCAGATATTTAAATGCAACATCCGAATTTCTGAAGATTGGGCGGGGAAA
>DATMVI010000233.1:0-9367 GCA_035563275.1 Pyrinomonadaceae bacterium | reverse complement strand
AATCAAAATTTTTACGTCATGTCTCACGAGCACACGGCCCCCTGGGATTGCGTCTATTCGAAGGACGAGGGTGACGACTGCGGCGCGGGCGCGGAGCCGGCGACGGGGCAGGAGTATTTCGAGATTCTGTGCCTGTGCATCTTGCAGGCGGGGCTCAACTGGTCGTCGGTGCGCAAGCACTGGCCGCGTTACCGCGAAGGCTTCCTCGGCTTCGCCCCCGAGCGTCTGGCGCGGGCGAGCGCGGCGGAAATTCTGGAGAGCCCGAACGTCATCCGCCACCCGCAGAAGGTCGCGGCCCTCGTCCACAACGCGCGCGAGTTCCTCGCCGTCGAGGAGGAGCACGGCTCGTTTAAAAACTTCCTCGACACGCTCCGCCCGCTCACCGAACGCGAGCGGCTGAAGGCCCTCGCCAAACGCTTCAAGCACGTCGGCCCCGAGACCGCCGACTACTTCCTGCACGCGGTCGGGTTCTCGCAAATCTAAAATGGAGTTGAGATGATTACTGTCGCCAATCGCATCTACGTCAATCCGGAGTACGCCGAAGCCTTCGAGGCGCGGTTCCGCGAGCGCGCCGGGCTCGTTGACCAGATGCCCGGCTTCGTCTCGAACCAAATCCTGCGCCCGGTCAACGACGGCGACCCCTACGTGGTCTTCACCACCTGGGAGAGCCGGCAGGACTTCCTCAACTGGGTGCGCTCCGACGCCTTCGTCAAGGGGCACGCGCAGTCGGGCTCGCTCCCGAAGGACGCCTTCGCCGGGCCGAACGTGCTGGAGATGCACGAGGTCTTGCAGGACTCTTCGCGCCCGGAGCTGAAGCCCGAGCCGCACGGCGGCCCGTTCCGGATGCACTGAGCGCGCGGGGGCCGAAGATGTTCGTGCTGCCGGAGTCTGACGAGGATTTGCTGCGCGAGTGCGAGGTCGAGACCTTCCGCTCGGGCGGGCCCGGCGGCCAGCACGTCAACAAGGTCGAGACCGGCGTCCGCCTCACGCACCGGCCGACGGGGCTCGTCGCCACCTGCCGCGAGGAGCGCAGCCAGCACCGCAACAAGATGAACTGCCTGCGCAAGCTGCGCGAGGAGGTCGCGCGCCGCAACTACCGCCCCCCGAAGCGCGTCCCCACCCGCCGCACGCGCGCCGCCAAAGAGCGCACGCTCGAAGCCAAGACCCGCCGCGCCCGAATCAAGCGCCTGCGCGGCAAACCCTCGACGGAAGATTGAGAACAGGGCCGCGGTCGGCGGCGGGCGGGTCAGGACTACGTCAACAGTCCCCGCGGACGTGACTCGTGCCCGCCCGCGGTTCCGTCCCCGACGCCCGCCCCTCGGCGGCCGCCAATTCCTTAAACCTCTCGGCGTTGCGGAGCATCTCCACGTTGTTGAAGAAGACGTAAGAGGCGGCGTCGCGCGGGAGCATCGACAGCAACTCCTCCAGCTCGGCGTCCTCGTAAGAGTAACGCCAGCCGCGCCGGCCGTGGAGGCGGAAGTAGCATTTCGCGGGCGTCGTCGTCCGCGCCGCGAAGGGGTCTACGGCGTGCCAGAGGTCGAGGCCCTCGCACAACTCCCTCACCAGTTCGCGCGGCCAGTCGCCGCGCGGCTCCCAGCAGAAACGGAGGCCGCGCCGCTCGCGCCCGTCGAAGAAGGCCCGCAGGTTCTCGACGTTCTCCCGCGTCGGGCCGAAGCTGGCCGGGCACTGGAAGAGCACGGCCGAGGCCGCGAGCGCCGCGGCCGATTCCAGCGTCGCGCCCCAAGCTTCTCCGACCACCGCGGTCGGCCGGAACGAGCCGGCCCCGGCCCGCTCCTCGTCGTCCAAACTCCGCTTGAGACGCTTGTAGGTGGGGCTTGACGACTGATGCGTGATGAGCTGCCACGCCTTGACCGCGAACTCGAAACCGGGCGGGGCCTCCTCGCGCCACTTCGCCAAGGTCTGCGCGCGCGGCGGCTGGTAGAAGGTGTGCTGCACCTCGACCGCCGCCAGCCGCCCGTAATAAGCGACCCGCGACGACCGGAACCCGCAGCAGCCGATGTGGATCATAAGCAGAAACCGTCAATCGTGAGGGGGAGTTGTCAGTTATCAGTTGAAGACAAAAACTTGACGACTGACGACTGACGACTGCTTTTCGATTGACGACTCACGGCTCTTTCAGAAGCCCCAGCAGGCGGTCGGGGTAGTCGGTCATCACGCCGTCCACGCCGATGTCTATGAGGCGGCGCATGTCTTCGGCGCGGTTGACCGTCCACGCGTGGACGTGGAGGTTGCGTTCGTGCGCGGCCTCGACGAACTCGCGCGTGAGCACGCGCATCACGCCCAAGTACTCCGGCACCTGCAACGCCTGCATCGGCGGGCTGTACGAGGCGGCGAGCCCCGCCTTCTGGAGCGCGAGGAAACTGCTCGCCTCCGAGGGGCTGGCCGCGGTCGCCACCCGCGGGCACGCGCGCCGGAACTTCTCGATCAAAGCGTCGCTGAAGGAGCCGACCACGACGCGCTCCGCCATCCCGTGCTCGGCGAGCGCCGCGCACAGGCCCGCGACGAGCGCGTCCGAGTCGCGCTTCGGCTCGATGTTGAAGCGCGCGCCGCCCGCACGCGCGAAAGCCTCCCCGAGCGTCGGGACGCTCAGCCCCCGCCCGCGGAAGGGGAAGGTGCGCCCGCCGTCGGGCGTCCAGCGGTAGCCGGCGTCGAGCCGCTTCAACTCGGCGAGCGTCATCTCCGAGACGCGGCCGGCGCCGTCGGTCGTGCGGCCCACCGTCTCGTCGTGGAAGAGCACGAGCGCGCCGTCGGCCGTCAGGCGCACGTCCGTCTCGATCACGTCCGCGCCCATCGCCACGGCCTGCTCGAAGGCGTGGAGCGTGTTCTCGGGCCACAGGCCCGCGCCGCCGCGGTGCGCGATGACGAGCGGGCGGCGCGGCGCACTTTGGAAGAAGGCGTGGTCGGGCGCGCGCGCGCCCGTCGTCAGAGCCACCGAACCGTAAACTGCGCCGAGCACACCGACACCCCCCAGCACGAAAATCAACAACCACTTCAGACGCCTTCTCGCCACGAACGTTCTCACGCGGGAAATATTTTTGATTTTAGATTTGCGATTTCTGATTTAGTCGCCGGTCGCCGGCCATCAGCCGTCAGGTTCGTCTTTACCGAGAACCGACGACTGACGACTGATGACTCGTCTTCCCGTCGCGCGGCTTTCCATTGCCGGATGATAACGCGGGGCGGGCGCAATGATGAAGCGGGGCGCTCAGCGGTCGAGGAGTCGGCGGAGGCGTTCGGCGTTGCGGACGGCGTGGCCGTGGCCGTCGTTGTTGAAGTAGATGAAGACTTCGCGCCCGGCGGCTTCCCATTCGAGGGCGCGCGCGGCCCACCAGCGGAGGTCTGCGTCGGCGTAGGAGCCGGCGTAGAGGTGTTCGGGGTCGGGGCCGTGCAGCCGCGCGTAGACGAAGGGGGCCGTGGCGCGCAGCACGCACGGCAGGCGCGCGCCGCTCATCACGCAGTAGGCGGCCCCGTGGCTTTCGAGCAGCCCGAAGACCTCCTCGCGGTGCCACGAAGGATGCCGGAACTCGAAGGCCACGCGCACGCCGGCCGGGAAGCGCCCGAGGAAGTAGGCGAGGCGCGCGTGGTCGTAGGCGAGCGTCTGCGGCAGTTGCGCGAGCAGGACGCCGCGCTTGCCGCGCAGTTGAGCGAGACCGCGGCGGACGCGCTCGACCCAGCGCTCCGGCTTGAAGAGCCTTGAGACGTGCGTGAGCAGGCCCGGCGCTTTCACGGTGAGGATGAAATCGTCGGGCGTCCGCCGCCGCCAAGAGGCGAAGGTCGCCTCCTTCGGCCAGCGGTAATAAGTGCTGTTGACCTCGACCGTGCGGAACCGCGCCGCGTAGTAATCGAGCCTCGCGCGCGCCGGCGCGCCGTGCGGGTAGAGCACGCCCTGCCAGTGTTCATAGCTCCAGCCGGACGTGCCGACGTGAATAGCCATCGGAGTTTGATAGTCGGGCCTCCGCCGTCGAACCTTCCCCGTCGTGGCGCGGGTGCGACATTGTATTACAGTTAAGATGAGTTGGGCTATAATGTCCGGCGTGAAGACTATCGACGCGGGCGGGGGGCGTGAGTTGTTGACGGTCGAGCTGGTGCCGCGCAGCGCGTGGTTCAAGAACGTCCGCTCACACGTCTCGAAGGAGGAGTGGGAGCGGCTGAGGAAGATCACGTTCGGCCGCGCGGGCCACAGGTGCGAGGTGTGCGGCGGGCGCGGCGCGAGGTGGCCGGTCGAGTGCCACGAGGTTTTTGAGTACGACGACGGGCGGCGCGTGCAGAAGCTCGCGCGGCTCGTCGCCCTCTGCCCCGGCTGCCACGAGGTGAAGCACATCGGGCTGGCCGGCGTCCGCGGCCGCAGGCGCGAGGCGCTGGCGCACCTTGCGCGGGTCAACGGCTGGTCGGAGGCCGACGCCGAACTCTACCTCGAAGTCTGCTTCGAGACGTGGCACCGCCGCAGTTGCCACGAGTGGCAACTCGACCTCACCTACCTCGAACAGTTCGGCGTCCGCGTCGGGGGGCGCGCCTGATGCTCACCGCCTTGAGGCAGAGCGACGGCGCGAAGGTGGCGGCGTGGGAGGCTTCGAAGGCCGACCGCCCGTTCCTCTGCCACACGTGCCGGAGCCTTCTGACGCTGCGGCGCGGCAGCGTCATCGCCCCGCACTTCGCGCACCAGCCGCCGGTGACGTGCGAGTACGGCGCGGGCGAGTCGGAGGCGCACCGCCGCGCGAAGCTCTCCGTCTACGAGAGCCTGAAGGCGCACCCCGCCGTCAGCAAGTGCGAGCTTGAGCGCGACCTCGGGACGGTCAGGCCGGACGTGAGCGCCTACGTCGGCGGCGTGCCCGTCGCCGTCGAGGTGCAGTTGAGCGCGCTGCCGCCGGGTAAGCTCGCCTACCGCACGGCCGAGTACGCGCGCAAAGGCATCTACGTGCTGTGGCTGCCGCCCTACGCGCCGGGCCTCGGCCGCGCGCTCTACGCGCCGCGCCCGTGGGAGCGCTGGCTGCACGCCGCATACTTCGGCCGCGTCTACTACTGGCTCGAAGGCTCGACGGTGCGGCCCGTCCACTTCCGCCGCTACTACGCGCCAGTCCGAGGCCGCACGCGCGACTACGAAAAACTCTCCGGCCGTAAAGTCCCGCTCGAAGGGCCGGCGCTCTCGATCGCCACCGACTTCGCCCCGAAGCCCCGCGCCGCGTGGTCGGCCGAGGGCTTCCAAATCCCCCCGGCCCGCCTCTTCGCCGACACGCGGGCCGACTGGTACTGAAAAGCCGTGAGCCGTGAATCAGAAAGACAGGTCGCCGGTCGTCAGCCATCAGTGGTCAGTCAAGACAGAGAACTGACGGCCGGCGACCTGTCTTTCCGATTCGCGGCTTTCAAAGGAGCGCGTGATGTCGAAGATGATTGACCTGAGCCACGAGGTGGAGCACGGGATGGTGACTTACAGGGGGCTGCCCGCGCCGGTCATCGGCGACCACCTGACGCGGGAGGCTTCGCGCGGGCTGTACGCCGAGGGCACGGAGTTCCACATCGGGAAGATCGAGATGGTCGCCAACACGGGCACCTACTTGGACGCCCCCTTCCACCGCTTCGCCGACGGCCGCGACCTCGCGCAACTCCCGCTCACGTCGCTCGCCGACCTCGCGGGCGTCACCGTCCGCCACGACGCGGGGCGCGGCCGCGCCGTCACGGCCGAAGCCTTCGACGGCCGCGACGTGCGCGGCAAGGCCGTCCTCGTCCGCACCGGCTGGTCGCGCCACTGGCGCACCGAAAGCTACTTCGAGGGCCACCCGTTCCTCACGCGCGACGCGGCCGAACGCCTCGCCGCGTCGGGCGCCGCGCTCGTCGGCATAGACTCCTACAACATTGACGACACGGCCGACGCCGCGCGCCCCGCGCACACCGCGCTGCTTCGCGCCGACATCCCCATCGTCGAACACCTCTGCAACCTCGACGCGCTGCCCGCCGGCGGCTACCGCTTCTTCGCCGTCCCCGTCAAGGTCAAAGCCTTCGGCACCTTCCCCGTCCGCGCCTTCGCGCTGCTCTAAAAAGTTTCGGGCCGCGGGCTTCGGGTTCGAGGCGGAAAGGTTTTTAACTCCAAACTCGAAACTGTTAGCATTCCCCCCGATGAATCTGAGGACGGTCAGGGCGACGCGGTACGTGACGCCTCTGCGCGAGGGCGGGTCTTTGCCGGCCATCGTCGAGGCGGACGACGACGGCCTCTACGTGCTGAAGTTCCGCGGGGCGGGGCAGGGGCCGAAGGCCCTCATCGCCGAGCTGGTCGCGGGCGAGCTGGCGCGCGCGCTCGACCTGCCCGTCCCCGAGATCGTCTTCGTCGAGCTCGACGCCGAGCTGGCGCGCACCGAGCCCGACCCCGAGATTCAAGACCTCATCCGCGCCAGCGCCGGCCTCAACCTCGCGCTCGACTTCCTGCCCGGCTCGATCACCTTCGACCCGCTCGTGGAGAAGCTCGACGGCGCGCTCGCCTCCCGCGTCGTCTGGTTCGACGCCCTCGTGACCAACGTCGACCGCACGCCGCGCAACACCAACATGCTCATCTGGCACAAGCGGCTCTGGCTGATCGACCACGGCGCGGCCCTCTACTTTCACCACGCGTGGGACGACTACCGCGCGCGCAGCCGCGGCCGCTTCCCGCAGATCAGGGAGCACGTCCTGCTGCCCGCGGCCGACCGGCTCGAAGAGGCCGACGCCGACCTGAGCCGCCGCGTGACGCCGCCGCTCGTCGAAGAAATCCTCGGCCTCGTCCCCGACGAGTGGCTCGCCGCCGGCTCGCCCTTCGCCGGCCCGGCCGAGCACCGCGCGGCCTACGCCGAATACCTCGCGGGTCGCCTCGCGCCGCCGCGCGACTTCGTACAGGAGGCCGCCGATGCCCGCGCTTGAAACGTTCGACTACGCAGTCGTCCGCGTCGTCCCGCGGGTCGAGCGCGGCGAGTTCATCAACGCGGGCGTGATCGTCTCGTCGGCGCGGCTCGGCTACCTGAAGGCGCGCGTCGAGCTGGACGAGCGGAGGCTTTCGGCGCTCGACCCGGCCTCCGACCCGGCGACCGTCCGCCGCCACCTCGAAGCCATCCCGCTCATCTGCGAGGGCGGCGCGCGGGCCGGCCCCATCGGCCTGCTCCCGCCGCGCGCGCGCTTCCACTGGCTCGTGGCCCCGCGCAGCACCGTCATCCAGACCTCGCCCGCCCACACCGGCCTCTGCGACGACGGCGACCGCATGCTCCTACACCTCTTCGAGACGATGGTCAGAGTCCCGAACTCGGAACCGAGGCCCGACCGCCGGGGTCGAGGCTAGAGACTACAAGCCGGAGGCTTGTTAATAGCAAGCCTCCGGCTTGTAGTCTCTAGCCTCCAGCCCGGCGGCGCCTCTCAACGCGGCCCTGTTTTAGCCCGGAATCTTACCCTCTAGCTTTCGGCCCGCGCGTGGAATACAATGCGGCCCGTCCCCCCCTTAGTTGAAAGAAGGAGGCGGCGTGCGCGCGGCTCAGGCGGCGCGCCGGGGAGGTTTCAGTTGGTCGAAGCGAGGAGTAAAGCGAAGGCTGCCCGCAGGGCGCGGAGCCGCGCGACGGCGGGCGCGGTCGCAGCCCGCGACCACTTCGTGCAGTTCTACGAGTCGGATGGGTTTTTGCTGAACTCCCTGAGCGACTTCGTCGGCGAGGGGCTCGGCGCGGGCGAGGGCTGCGTCGTGCTGGCCGGGCGCGCGCGCCGGGAGGGGCTGGAGGATCGCCTGCGCGCTTCCGGCGTGGACGTGGACGGGGCCGGCGCGCGCGGCCAGTACCTCTCGCTCGACGCGGGAGAGACCCTCGCGCGGTTCATGGTGGACGGCGCGCCCGAGCCGGCGCGCTTCGCCGAGGTCGTCGGCGGCGTGCTGGCGCGCGCGGGCCGCGGCGGGCGGAGGGTGCGCGTCTTCGGCGACATGGTCGCGCAGCTCTGCGCCGAGTCGCGACACCCGGCCGCCGTCCGCCTCGAAAGACTCTGGAACGAGCTGCTCGGGACGCACCCCTGCTCGCTCTTCTGCGCCTACCCGGTCGGCATCTTCGGCGCGGCCGAGCTGGCCGGCGCGTTCGGCGAGGTGTGCGCCGAGCACGCGCGCGTCGAGCCGGCGGAGAGCTACGCCGGGGTGGTTGATGCGGCCGAGCGGCTGCGCGCCGTCGCCTTGCTGCAACAGAAGGCCAACGCGCTCGAGGCCGAGGTCGCCGAGCGGAGGCGGGCCGAGGAGGCCCTGCGCGCCGTCAGGGACGAGCTGGAGGTGCAGCTCCGGCGCGAGCAGGCGGCCCGCGCCGAGGCCGAGGCCGCCAACCGCCTCAAGGACGAATTCCTCGCCACGCTCTCGCACGAGCTGCGCACGCCGCTGACGGCCGTCCTCGGCTGGACGCAAGTCCTGCGCGCGGGCCAGCTCGACGCCGCGGGCGCGGCCCGCGCCCTCGACACCGTCGAGCGCAACGCGCGCGCGCAGAGCCAGCTCGTCGAAGAACTCCTCGACATGTCGCGCATCATCACGGGCAAGCTCCGGATAGACGCGCGCCCCGTCGAGCCGTCGGCCTTCGTCGGCGCGGCCGTCGAGGCGATGCGGCCGGCGGCCGAGGCCAAAGGCGTGCGCCTCGCGGTCGACACGGGCGAGGGCGTCGGGGCCGTCTCCGGCGACGCCGACCGCCTCCGGCAGGTGGTCTGGAACCTCCTTTCGAACGCCATCAAGTTCACGGGCGCGGGCGGGCGCGTCGAGCTTTGCCTGAAGGCCGCCGGCCCGCACGTCGAGATCGCCGTCAGCGACACGGGCGAAGGCATCGCGCCCGAGTTCCTGCCCCACGTCTTCGACCGCTTCCGGCAGGCCGACGGGACGACGACGCGCCAGCACGGCGGCCTCGGCCTCGGCCTCGCCATCGTCCGCCACTTGGTCGAACTCCACGGCGGGACGGTCACGGCCGACAGCCCCGGCGCGGGGCGCGGCTCGACCTTCACCGTCAGGCTCCCCGGATTGCGGAACGCGGGCTCGGGGCTCCGGCGCGAAGCAGCGCGCCACGTCGCCGCGGGCCGTCAACCCGCGGCCCTCAACCCCCAGCCCACAATCCTCTCGGGGTTGCGCGTGCTGGTCGTGGACGACGAGGCGGAGGCGTGCGACCTGCTGGGCGTGATGCTCGGCCAGCGCGGGGCGGAGGTGACGACGGCGACGACAGCCGCCGACGCGCTCGCCGAGTTGGAGCGCGCCCGCCCGCACCTGCTCATCTCCGACATCGGGATGCCCGGCGTGGACGGCTACGAGTTCCTGCGCCGCGTCCGGCGGCTGCCGCCCGAGCGCGGGGGGCGCACGCCGGCCGTCGCCCTGACGGCCTACGCCCGCTCCGAA
>DATMVI010000232.1:0-10799 GCA_035563275.1 Pyrinomonadaceae bacterium | reverse complement strand
TTCGAGCTGGTAGGCGATCTTGCGGCGGCCCGCGGCGAGCGCGTCGGCCAGCGTCGGGTCGAAGTCGCGCAGCTTCGCCTGCAACCCGTCGAGGGCGCGCGCGACCGTCTCGTCCGTCTCGTCGAAGGCGCGCGCGAGGTCGCGGCCGAGGTGCTCTTCGACGACGCGCGCCGTCACGGCGTCCAAGCCGTTGAAGAAGTCTTCGAGCCGCAGCCCGTAGCGTTCGAGCGTGCGCCCGGTGCGGCGCTCGACGACGGTCAGGCTGGCGCGGTGGAGGATGGGCGTGGCCGGCCGGCCGAGGAGGCGGTAAGCCTCGGCCGTCTGCGCGAAGTAGGCGACCTCGGCCGCGCCGCCGTAGTAGGCCACCGTCGGCAACAGATAATCCTGCACGACGGCGCGCAGGGTGACGTTGGGGCTGAAGCGCTCCGGCTCATCGAGCGCGAGCGCGGCCAGCTCCTCGGCCGACCACACGTGCTCGGTGCCCTTCGCGCGGTAGCGGCCGTCTTCGTCGCGCGCGAGCGCGCGGCGCACGCCGCCGTCCATCAGGAAGAGCGGGAAGGCTTCGGGCGAGGCGTGAACCTGCGCGTGGTAGCCGCCCTCTTCGAGCTGGCGCGAGCGTTCGGCGATGGCCGCGGCGATGTCGGCGGCGCGGCGCGCGGCCTCGCCGTAGAGCGGCGCGGCGAGCCGCTTGAGGCGCGCGTCGAGCGGGTCGAGCAGGACGAGGCCGTAAGCGCCGGTGAGCGCGGCGAGCAGGCGCGCGAACGCCTCGCCCGCGGCGCGGCCCGGCCGGTAACAGTCGCGCAGGAGCTTCCCCAGCTCGGGCACGAACTCGCTCGAAGGCAGGAGTTCGAGCAGGCGGCCGGTCGCCTCCTCGGCGCTCGCGTCGAGCACGACGCCGCCGACCGGCTGCCCCTCGGCGTGGAGTTCGGCGGGCACGGACGTGCTGGCCAGCCGGCCGTCGCAGGCGACGACCTCGGCCGCGAGCACCTCGTCCCAGTCGTGATCCTCGGTCGCCATCCAGAAGACGGGGACGGCCGGCGTGCCGCGCGCCGTCAGGCAGGCGGCGAGCTTGACGGCCGAGAGCGCCTTGTAGACGGTGTAGAGCGGCCCCGTAAACAGCCCGACCTGCTGGCCCGTGACGACGGCGACGGCGTCCTCGGCGCGCAGCCGCTCGACGTTGGCGAGCGTCTCGGGCGAGGCGCCCCACGACTCGTTCATCGCGGCGAGCGCGTCGCAGAGGGCGCGGCGCGGCGTGCGGTGCGCGGCGAGCACGGCGGGGACGCGCGCGGCCAGCTCGTGGTGGAAGCGCACGGCCTCGGGGTAGAAGCGGCGCAGGGCGACGGGGTCGCGGAGGTATTCGAGGAAGAGGCGCGACTGGTGCGGCACGCGGTCGAACGCGACGCGCTCGACGCGCAGGCCCGCCGCCTCGGGCGTGCTGTGACAGGCTGGTTCGGTCGTGCTCATAAAGAGTAGTCAGTAGACGGTAGTCAGTAGTCAGTAGAAAAGGGCTTCGGTGTTAAATCGTTCGCGTTTCAGCGTCAACGTCGGCAACGCGGGGCGCCACTGACTACTCGCTACTGTCTACTTCTTTGAGCAGCTTCTCGATCTCGCGGCGCGCGCCCTCGTCGGGCGGGCGCAGCGGCGCGCGGACGGGGCCGCCGTGGTAGCCGAGCAGGTCGAGGGCGGCCTTGAGTCCGCCGATACCGTACCCGACGGTCACGGCGCGCGCAACCGGGGCGAGCCGCCTCTGCAAGGCGCGCGCCCGCTCGTGGTCGCCCGCGCGCGCGGCCTCGAAGACGGCGACGCACAGGCGCGGCACGACGCAGGCCGCGGCGAGGATGGCGCCATCCGCTCCGGCCGCCAGCGCCGGGTGGAGCACGCCGGCGTGGCCCGTCGTCACGGCGAAGTCGGCGCGGGGCGTGCCCACGAGCCGCAGCGTCTCCATCAGGCTCGCCACGTCGCCCGAGCTGTCCTTGAGGCCGACGACGTTCGGGTGCTCGCCGAGGCGCGCGACCGTCTCGGGCGCGAGGGCGACGCCGGTGTTCTGCGGGATGTTGTAAAGGACGAGGGGCACGGGCGAGGCGTCGGCCACCGCCTCGAAGTGCGCGCGCAGGGCCTCGCCGTTCATCGCGCCGCGGTAGAAGTGGGGGGTGATGACGAGCAGCGCGTCGGCCCCGGCGCGCGCGGCCCGCGCGGCCTCGGCGACGGTCGCGCGCGTGCTCTGCTCGCCGACGCCGACGACGAAGGCCAGCCCCTCGGCCGTGGCGGCGCGCGCCGTCTCGACGACGCGCTCGCGCTCGCGCTCGTCGAGATGGACGCGCTCGCCGGTCGAGCCGAGGGCGACGAAGCCGGAGATGCCGGTGCGGTTCCAGCGCTCGACGTTGGCGCTGAGGAGTCGCGGGTCGAAATCGCCGTCGGGGCCGAAGGGCGTCGGGAAAGGGAGGAGGATGCCGCGCAGTCTGTCGGGGAGTGCTGTGGCTGGCGTCTGCGTCTGCCTGTGTGCGGGGGCCTCTGGGTTCAAGCCGGGGCATTATAGCGAGCCGCGGAAAGGAGACGCAACGAGCGGCCGGAGAGGCGGTCGCGGGTTGGCGGTTGCGGACTGCGGATTAGAAGAGGTTGATTGATCGATTCGATCACCCGACTCTTCTGATTCCGCAACCCGCAACCGCCAACCCGCAACCCTCTTACCCGGCCTCGTCCGTGTACTCGAAGCTCTCGCCTTCGGGGAGGGTGAAGGTGGTGCCGTCAGGGTTCCTGACCGTCAAGGCCACCTTACCCACCGCGCCGGGCGGCGTGACGGCCGTGAGGGTGTTGGAGTCCATGAAGGTGACGGACGGGGCCGGCGTCTCGCCGAAGAGGACGGCGGCCCCGTCCACGAAGCCCGCCCCGGTAATCGCCACTTCCTCCCCGCCCTCGGGGACGCCGTAGGGCGGGGCGACGATGAGGGCCTTCTGCCCCCCGGCCTCCGTCGCGGCCTCTTCGGCCGCCACCTCCGCGTCGTCGTTCACCAAGACCTCTTCGGTCGTCTGCCCCTCGGCGTCGCCCGCCGCCTGCGCCGTCTCGGACGCCTGAGCCTCGCCGGACTGCCCCGGCTGTTGCTGCGACTGTCCCGGCTGTTGCTGCCCCCCGGTCTGTCCGTCCGGCGTCACGCCGCCTCCGGCACCAACGCCGACGCCGGTCGCGGTCGGCGCCGGCGTGTCGTCCCTGTACTCGTAGGCCTTCGACGCCGTCTGCGTCTGCTTGTCCGTGTTCGTCACCACCACGTCCACCTTGCCGGGCGCGTGCGGCGGCGTCGAGACCTGTATGAGCTTCTCGTCAACGCTCTCGACGGTGGCCGCGACGCCGCCGAAGGTGACGGACGCGCCGGGCCGGAAGTGGTCGCCCGCGATGACGACCGAGGTGCCGCCGGCGGTCGGGCCGACGGCGGGCGTGAGGGTGGTGATGACGGGCGCGGCCCCGGCGTGATCCTTGCCCTGCTCCTTCGGCGTGAGCACCGTGGCGGCCACGTCGCGCAGCTTGTTGGCCGCCTGCTCGGTGAACATGCCGATCAGCGCGGCCAGCGCGGCGAAGCCGAAGGGGCTGGTGTCCGAGACGCTCGACGTGGGCGAGAAGAAGCCGCCGCGGATGACGAAGTAGAAGACGAGGGCGATGGCCGCGCTCGAAAAGGGCGTGAGGAAGTAGAGCGGCGTCCAGCTCTGCTTAAGCCGCCGGTTGCCGATGTACCACGTCACCGAGCGCAGCGCGTAGACCAGCCCGCCGAGCGCGCCGGCGAAGAGCACGATGAGAAACAGGCGGTCTTCGTCGTAGACGCAGCGCCGCTCCATGAAGGGAATCTTGAGCGGGGTGACGCCCTCGCGCGCCTCGCCCATCTCGGTCAGGCACACGGTGTCCCTGATGCGCTGGTGCTCGGGGCGCGGGTCGGGCGTGGGGACGGGGGTCGGCGGGGGCGGCGTCGGCGTCACGCCCGCGATCGCGTTCTTCCCGGCCGTCTCCAGCAGTTTCTGCGCGTCGCTCTTCCCCTCGGGCCGGATCGGCGGCCACAAGACGACCAGCGAGATGAAGGTCAGGACGGCGATGATGAGGAGGTATCCGAGCAGGAGGTAAATCCCGACGATCCCGACGGGCCGCCCGCCGGGGTAGCGCTCCTCCGGCGGCCGGTTCTGCGCCTGTTCTTCTGCTGCCATCTCGGGGTTCCTTTCGTCTGAGGGGTTCTCGGCCCGCGGGCCGCGGCGAAGCATTTCGCGCGCGCGCGGGCGGCGAGGGGTTCGGTCGGGCGTCCGCGGCGGCCTCACTTCTTTATGCCGGCCGCGGCCATTCTGTTTCGGTCGGGAGAAATTTCCGCGCCGCGACCCGCGCGTCGGCGCGGCGGGCGTCCGCTGGCTGGAGTGTTGATTGAGCCGCCGGCCGTGGGCGCCCCGAAGTGACGTGGTCGGCCTCGGGCGCGGCCGTCGCGCCTTCAGTGGGAACCCTTCTGTCGGCGGCGGATGAAGGAAAGCTCGTGCGACCGGGTAAAGCAGAAAAGCACGGGCACGATAGTCTCAGAGCCCGAGTCTGTCAACAGTTTTCTCGCGCGCGCACGCGCCCCGCGAGCCGCCCGTTTTGTCTTCCGCACGGCGGTGTGCGAGGATGTGCTCGATGACGGCGGAAGACAGGCGACTCGACTTGCTCATCATCGGCGCGGGCCCGGCCGGCCTCTCGGCGGCCGACGCCGCGGCGCGCGAGGGGCTCGACTACCTCGTCGTCGAGAAGGGGCTCATCGCCGACACCGTCTACCGCTACCCGGTCGGGCTGACCGTCTTCTCGACGACCGACGAGCTGGAGCTGGGCGAGGGCGAGCTGAAGCCCTGCCGCGAGAAGCCGACGCGCGAGGAGCTGCTCTCCCACTACGTCCGCTTCGCCCTCGAACGGGATTTGCGCATCCGCACCGAGGAGGAGGTGACGCGGCTCGAACGCCTCGGCGCGGAAGGCTTCCGCGCGCGCACCACGCGGGGCGTCTACGAGGCCGCGCGCCTGCTCGTCTGCACGGGCGCGATGGCGCGGCCGCGGCGGCTGGGCGTGCCCGGCGAAGACCTCCCGAAAGTCCGCCACCGCTTCGTCGAGCCTTACCCTTACGTGCGCAAGGAGGCGCTCGTCGTCGGCGGCGGGAACAGTGCCGCCGAGGCCGCGCTCTTCCTCTCCGAGGGCGGCGCGCGCGCGACCTTTGCCATCTGGCGCGAGGACTGGGAGAACCGCGACCCGAAGCGCGGCTGCATCAAGCACTGGGTGCGCGGCCCGCTCGAACGCGAGATCGAGCGCGGCCGCCTGCGCCTGCTGTTCTTCCGCGAGGTCGAGGAGATCGCCGAAGCTCACGTCAGAATTAAAGACGCCGCCGGGGCCTCGCTCACGCTCCCCAACGACGCCGTCTTCGTCCTCGTCGGCGCGGACGCCGACCTCACCCTGCTCCGCTCGGTCGGCGTAGAGACTGAGCGCCACGGCCCCAACGAAATCCCCGTCTACGACCCCGAGACCTTCGAGACCAACGTCGCCGGCCTCCACGTCGCCGGCCACTTCACCCACGCCCGCCACATCAAAGAGGCCATCGCCGTCCCCCGCCGCATCGTCCCCCTCATCGCCCAATCTTTGCGCGCCGCCGTCTGACGCTCCGAACCGCCGACGACTCGCCCGCCTGCGGCCGTCCCTCAGCCCGTAAGCTTCTGAACTCAGATCACTTGACCCGTCCGCCGCTTGACGCGCGGGGGGATTCGATCTTAGATCGAGTCCGTTCGCAGGAGTCTGAAGGCGCTACCCGCGCCGCGTCTTTCGTCGCCATGACCCACCAGACGGATTCGCCGTTGGCCGAGGACTTTCTCTGGGAAGCGGTCATGCCTCCGCCTGTTCCTGAATCCTTCTTCGAGGACAAGCAGCGCGGCGTGCGCCTCTATCGGGGCGACGCCCTGAGCCTGCTCGCGCGGGCGAGGGAGGGCGTCTTCGACCTCATCTTCGCCGACCCGCCATACTTCCTCTCGAACGACGGCATCACCTGCCACGCCGGCAAGATGGTGAGCGTCAACAAGGGCGCGTGGGACAGGGCCGAGACGTTCGAGGCCGTCTACCAATTCAACGAGGAGTGGCTGAAGCAGTGCCGGCGGCTTTTGAAGCCCGACGGCTCCATCTGGGTGACGGGCACGGCGCACAACATCTACAGCGTCGGGTACGCCATGCAGCGGCTCGGCTTCAAGATTCTCAACGACATCGCGTGGCACAAGGTCAACCCGCCGCCGAACCTCTCGTGCCGCTACTTCACGCACTCGACCGAGACCATCCTCTGGGCGCGGCCCGGCCCGAAGTCGCGGCACACCTTCAACTATCAGGAGATGAAGCGCGAGAACCGCGGCAAGCAGATGCAGTCGCTCTGGTCTATCAAGCCGCCCGGCAAGCACGAGAAGCGCTACGGCAAGCACCCGACGCAGAAGCCCGAAGTCCTGCTCGACCGCATCATCCGCGCCTCCACCAACCCGCGCGACCTCGTCCTCGACCCCTTCTGCGGCAGCGGCACCACCGGCGTCGTCTGCGCCCGCCTCGGCCGAAGGTTTATAGGGATTGATTTGATAGCCGATTACCTTGAGATAGCCGCGGCCCGCCTGCGCGACGAACTCGCCTCAGACCAACTCACCTTCTCTTTCAGCCGCGTCTCCGTCGGATTCATCCGGGTCGGCACGGCGGCGCGGGAGGGCGGACAAACCACTTGGGCGGAAATCGTTTCAATGGCATTGACCGAGTTAGGCGGCGAGGCCAACTTGAAGGACATTAACCGCGTGGTCAGGCGGAACCCGCGCACGAAGGAGATTCAAACTTGGCCTTCCACGATTCGGCGCGTGGTGAGAGAATCGGCCTGCTTTGAACCAATCGGACGTGGCCGCTACCGCCTACGTTATGGACATCCTGCTGCCCGCGCATCTGGCGCAGAACTATCGAAGCCCCGCACAGCAAGCGCGCGTCGTGACTGAGGCGTGGGGGCAGAAAAATCTTTACTGCCCGAACTGCCAACGCCCCTCCCTGACGCCTGCCCCCAACAATACAGCAGCTTTCGACTTCATCTGTCCTAACTGCGGTTTACCTTACCAACTCAAGAGCAAGAGTTCCCCGATAGGAGACCGCATCGTTGACGCAGCGTATGAGGCGATGGTGCGCGCGATTCGAGAAGACCGCACGCCGAATCTTTACGCGCTTCATTACAACAAGCCGGCTTGGCAGGTTCGTAATTTGATTCTGGTTCCGCACTTCGCCTTTTCCGAGTCGGCGATTGAACGGCGAAAGCCGTTAGCGGCGGGCGCGCGTCGCGCCGGTTGGGTCGGTTGCAACATCGTCCTGAAGAACATCCCGCCGGACGCGAGAATTCGTCTCGTCAAGGATGGCGTCCCGGCGCATCCTCAGCAGGTTCACGAGAGTTTCATCCGGTTGAAGCCTTTGCAGGAGATTACGCCAACCGAGCGCGGTTGGACTCTGGACGTGCTCAGGGTGGTGAGGTCTCTCGGCCGAAAGGAATTTACCAACGGGGATGTTTACGCGTTCGAGGCGCAGCTTGAACGACTACACCCGCACAACCGTCACATCCGGGACAAAATCCGCCAGCAGCTTCAAGTTCTGCGGGACAGGGGCCTCCTCGTTCAAGTGCAACGCGGTGTTTGGGCGCTGAATAGCGAGTCGGCCCAAGACGGCTAAGCTCTCTTCCTCTTCGATGAAAACCTGCGCCGGATTTCTTCGTGGTCGGTCGGGCCGGGGAGTTGCGCGGGCAGGTCTAGCTCGTCGTCTATGAGGACTTCGGTCGGGACGCCTGCGGCGCGCGCGTAGCGCAGGAGAATCTGCAAAGGCGGCTCGCGGAGACCGGATTCGTATTTAGAGATTTGGGTGTAGGTGATTAACTCTTCGGCCTCAAGACGGCGATGCATCTCGGTTTGAGAGAGACCGAGCGCAATCCTGATGTGCCTGAGTTTGTCGGCAAGCCGTTCCGGCTTCGGGCGTGCGTACCCCATCAGGAGAAACCTCCTGATGGGGCAGAATTATTAACAAAGGACTTGCGTCTATCGCCTGTTGGCGATATAATGCGGTTACGTAGTTGATTCGCCGTGGGTAGGAACCTTTCATTACGCACGGCGATGCTCATCACTCAGCTTGAGGTTGAGGCGAGCTACGCATTAGCCGTTGCCGGGTTTTCAAAGACTGGAACGGGCGGAATATATCACAGGGGGCCTCATGGCTATGGGCATTTATGTAGGGGATTAGGTAAGGGGTGCGCTGAGGGCAGGGCGCATCCCTCCACGCACTCCCGCCGTCTGCTGGCGGCGGGACGTGCGCGGGGCCGCGCGGAGCGTGGTAGGCGCGTCGCGCGGCCCCGTCGTGTCCGGCCCGGAACTCCGGGCAGGGAAACCCGCAACCGCTCGCTTACATCAGGGGCTCGACGTGGGTGCGCTCGCGGCGGGCGACGCCGGTCTGGTAGGCGGCCTCTTCGACCTCGCGCGAGACGGCCTCGGCGACGCGCTTGTCGAAGACGGAGGGGACGATGTATTCGGGGTGGCGCTCCTCGTCGGCGATGATGTCGGCGATGGCCTGCGCGGCGGCCAGCTTCATCTCCTCGTTGATGCGCGAGGCGCGGCACTGCAAGGCCCCGCGGAAGATGCCGGGGAAGCAGAGCACGTTGTTGATCTGGTTCGGGTAGTCAGACCGCCCCGTCGCCATCACGGCGACGTGGCAGGCCGCCTCCTCCGGCATGATCTCGGGCGTCGGGTTGGCCATCGCGAAGACGATGGGGTCTTTCGCCATCCGCCCGAGGTCTGCGACCGTGAGGATGCCGGGGGCCGAGAGGCCGAAGAAAACGTCCGCGCCGGCGATGACCTCGTGGACGGTTCCGCGCACGTTGTCGGGGTTCGTCAGGCGCGCGTAGTGATCCTTAACCCAGTTCATGTTCTCCGTGCGCCCGCGGTAGAGCGCGCCCGTCTGGTCGCAGCCGACCACGTTCTTCACCCCCGCGTTCAAGATAATCTTCGAGCAGGCGACGCCGGCCGCGCCGACGCCGTTGACCACCACCTTCAAGTCCTCCATCCGCTTGCCGACGAGCTTGACGGCGTTAATCAGCGCGGCCAGCACCACGACGGCCGTCCCGTGCTGGTCGTCGTGGAAGACCGGGATGTCGAGCTCTTCCTTGAGGCGCTCCTCGATCTCGAAGCAGCGCGGCGCGGAGATGTCTTCGAGGTTGATGCCGCCGAAGGCGACCGAGATGCGCTTGACGGTGCTGACGATCTCGGCCGGGTCTTTCGTCGAGAGGCAGATGGGGAAGGCGTCCACGCCGGCGAACTCCTTGAAGAGCTGCGCCTTGCCCTCCATCACGGGCAGCGCCGCGGCCGGGCCGATGTCGCCGAGGCCGAGGACGGCCGTGCCGTCGGTGACGACGGCCACGGTGTTGCGCTTGATGGTCAGCGTGTAAGCCTTCTCGGGGTCGCGGTGGATGGCCTCGCAGACGCGCGCGACGCCGGGCGTGTAGGCCATCGAGAGGTCGGCGCGCGTCTTCAAAGGGGCCTTCGAGACGACCTCGATCTTGCCGCCGAGGTGCATGAGGAAGACGCGGTCGGAGACGTTGATGACCTCGACGCCGTCCACGGCGCGCGCGGCCGTGACGATCTCCTTGCCGTGCTCGGCCGAGCCGGCGTTGACGGTCAGGTCGCGGATGATCTGGTCGCGGCCGACGCTGACGATGTCGATGGCCCCGATGTCGCCTCCGGCCTGCCCGATAGCCATCGTCAACTCCCCGAGCGTGCCCGTCCGGCTCGAAAGCTTGACGCGCAAGGTCAGGCTGTAACTCGCGCTGGGCGTCTTCTGCGACGAGGACAAGGCGAAGGTTTCCTTTCGGACGTGACTTAGGAATGACGACGCGGAAAACTCTATCGCCAAAGCCACGCGGGGCGCAAGCAGGGCGGCGAAAAGCCTCGCATCGTCAACCGTCAAGAGAGATTGGGCGCGAGCCGCGGGCCCACGTCTCCGGCTCACGGTTGACGCTTCACGGCTTTACCGGCGAGGGCGCGTTCGATCTCTTCGAGCGCCGCGGCGTCCGCGCCGTTCCGAAGGGCGAGCGGGAGGGAGAGTCCGCCGAGGAGGGCGTAGACGGCGAGCGCGCCGGGCACGTCCGCGCGGCGGAGGGCGGCGAGGTGTTTGCGGACGGTGTCCACGTCGGCGCGGGCGAAGCTTCCCGTGAGGGCGCGGGCGGGCGTCTGCCCGGAGAGGTTGCCGAGGGTGCTGGCGAAGAGCGGCAGGAGCACGGCGCGGGCGCGCGCCTCGGTCAGGCCGCAGGCGGCGAGCAGGCGCGCGGCCGTGTCGAAGAGGGCGACGGCGTGGCCGGCGGTCATCACCGCCGCGGCGTGGTAGAGCGCCTTGTCGCGGGCGCTGATCGAAAAGCTCCGGCCGCCGAGGTCGCGCACGACGCGGCGCGCGGCCCGCGAGGCGCGCGCGTCGCCCTCGACGCAGTAGAAGGCCCGCCGCAGACTCTCGGCCCCGGCCCGCGCCTCGCTCACCGCCGCCAGAGGGTGCATCGAGCCGACGGCGAAGCCGCGCGCGGCGAGCGGCGCGAGCACGCCCGACGAGAGCGCCCCGCTTGTGTGCAGCACGACGCGGCCGCGCGCCTCGGAGGCGACGTATAAGTCGGCGAGGCGTCCGGCCGTCGCGGCGATGGCGTCGTCAGGCGTCGTGATGAAGATGAGGTCGGCGGGTGGAAGCTCCGCGAGCCTCGCGGCCGAGAGCGCCGCCGCCCGCACGCCCGCGCGCCCCGCGGC
>DATMVI010000231.1:0-7185 GCA_035563275.1 Pyrinomonadaceae bacterium | reverse complement strand
GGGCGCGGACGCCCGCGCGCTCGGTCTCCTCGGCGATGGCGTCCTCGAAGTAGTACATGTCGCAGTAGGTGGTCGTGCCGCCGCGAATCATCTCGGCGAGGCCCAGCTGCGTGCCCACGCGGACGAACTCCTCGGTGACGTTTTTGGCCTCGGCGGGGAAGATGTACTTGGTCAGCCACTCGTTGAGGTCGAGGTCGTCGGCGATGCCGCGGAAGAGGGACATCGGGATGTGCGTGTGGCCGTTGATGAGGCCGGGGATGACGGCGCGGCCGGCGGCGTCCACGACCTCGGCGGCGGCATAGCGGCGCGCGAGTTCGGCGCGGCGGCCGACGGCCACGACGCGCCCGCCGCGCACGGCGACGGCCCCGTCCTCGATGACCCGCCGCGCGGCGTCCATCGTCACGACCGTCCCGCCCGAGACGAGCAGGTCAACGCGCTCGGCGCGGCCGCGACGCCTCTGGGCCGCGGCGGGCGCGAGCAGCGAACAGCAGAGGGCGGCGCACGCCGCCGCGAGGGCCAGTCTCTTCGGCAGATTCATTTAGGCTTTCCCGGCAGGAAGTAGAAGCGCGCGACGAGCAGGCCGCACAGCGCGGCGACGCTCAGCAGCAGGTCGAGCGCGCTGATGTCGGGGGTGACGATCTTACGCGCGATGACGAAGATGATGACCTCGATGGCCGAACTCGTCCGGTGGAACAGGAGGAGCAGCCCCAGCTCGGCGGCGATGGCGATGAGCAGGATGTTCTGGATGATCTTCTGTAGAACGTCGTACTCGTCGGCCGGCACGAGGAGCTTCGGGAACTCGTTGACGGCCGTGTCGTAGGCGGCGACGGCCGCGGCGGCGAGGATGAAGACGGAGAGCAGCGAGAGGAAGAGGTGGATGGCGTCGCCGACCCAGCGGTTGAGGATGCGCTCGACCGGCGTCGTCTCGCCGCCGCCGGCCTTCTCGCCGGAGCCGCCCTCGCCCTCGCCGCCCGCCTTCTCGTCCTCCGCCATTTTCGCCACGTCTCGCCGCCTGCCGCCCGGCCCGGCGCGTAAACCTATGACAGCGTTAGGTTAATTTCAGCGCCGGGGATTCCCCGCCACTCAATCGCTAACGGGAACGAACGATTCGTTAACGGGAACGACTGATTTACTCCCGTTAACGAATCGTTCGTGCCCATTAGCGAATCGTCCGTGCCCACTAACGAATTCGTCGTTCCCGTTAACCAATCGGCCGCGCCCGTTAGCGAATCGTTCGTGCCCGTTAGCGAATCCGTCGTGCCCGTTAACGAATGGGTCGTGCCCGTTAACGAATCGTTCGTTCCGCGGGACAGAGCCTTCGCTCCCTTTAGTGGTCGCGCTACTCCGCGGCGGGACGGCCCCGCTCCGGCGGGAGATGAGTCTACTCTTTCGCCCCGGTCTCGGCGAGGAAGTCGGCGTCGAAGGGGCGCGGGAGCAGTTCGCTCATTCGCAGGGTCTCGGAGTCGCCGCGCAGGTTGGCGAGGACGACCGGGATGTCGCCGCAGAACTCCCAGATGAGTTGGCGGCACGCGCCGCAGGGCGGCGTCAGCCGCTCGGTGTCGGCGACGACGGCGATGCGGCGGAAGCGTCGCGCCCCCTCCGACAGCGCCTTCCAGATGGTGACGCGCTCGGCGCACATCGTCAGCTCGTAGGCCGCGCTCTCGATGTTGCAGCCCGTGAAGACGCGCCCGTCGTCGGCCTCGACGGCCGCGCCCACGCAGAAGTTCGAGTAGCGCGCCAGCGCGCACTCGCGCGCGCCCGTCGCCGCCTCGACCAGCCGGCCGGCGTCGGCCCCGTCGTGTTGCTGCTGCTCCTGACTCACTCACCCTCCCTGTTCGGCGCTGAGGCTGACGGCGACGCGCGCGCCCGCGGCCGGGGCGCGCCGCGCGTCTGCGAGTTGTTCGCGGATGCGCCCGGAGATGAGCGCGATGGAGACGAGGTTGTGGCCGCCCTCGGGGATGATCACGTCGGCGTGGCGCTTCGACGGCTCGACGAACTGCATGTGCATGGGCCGGACGGTCGAGAGGTACTGCTCGATGACCGACTCGGCGGTGCGGCCGCGCTCGGCGATGTCGCGGCGCAGGCGGCGGATGAAGCGGATGTCGTCGGGCGTGTCCACGAAGACCTTCAAGTCCATCTCGCCGCGCAGCCGCTCGTCGTTGAAGACCAGAATGCCCTCGACGATGATGATCGGCCGCGGCTCGATCCTGAGCGTCTCGGGCCGCCGGGCGCAGGTCTTGAAGTCGTAGACGGGGAGCTCCACGGCGTCCCCCGCCCTGAGCGCGCGGACGTGCCTGACGAGCAGGTCGTTGTCGATGGCGTCCGGGTGGTCGAAGTTGAACGTGCGCTGGAAGTCGAGCGGCAGCTCGTCGAGGTTGCGGTAGTAGGAGTCCTGCTGGAGGAAGACGACCTCGTCCTTGCTCACCGATTCGAGAATCCGGCTCGCCACCGTCGTCTTCCCCGACCCCGTCCCGCCGCAGATGCCGATGATCATCCGTCGCTTCGCTCCGAAGTAGACAGTAGTCAGTAGTCAGTAGTCAGTAGAAAAAACCTCTCTCTCGAACCGTTCGCGTGTCAGCGTCAGCGGCCCGAGCGCGGAGCGCTACTGACTACTGACTACTGTCTACTGTCTACTGTAGTTTCGGTATCACCCTCCGCAGGAGTTCCGCGAAGGTCTCGCGGACGCGCTCGCCGGTCTCGATGACCTCGTCGTGGTTGATGGGCTTGTCGAGGACGCCGGCCGCCATGTTGGTGATGCAGGAGAAGCCGAGGACGCGCAGGCCCATCTGGCGCGCGACGATGGCCTCGGGCACGGTGCTCATCCCGACGGCGTCGGCCCCGAGCAGGCGCAGCATCCGAATCTCGGCCGGCGTCTCGTAGGACGGCCCCGTCAGCGCGGCGTAGATGCCGCGGCGCAGTTCCAACTCCATCGCCCGCGCCTCGCCGACGGCGATGTCCTGATAGGCGTGGTCGTAGACCTCGGTCATGTCGGGGAAGCGCACGCCGAGGCGCGGGTCGTGGGGGCCGAGCAGCGGGTTCGTGCCCATCAGGTTGAGGTGGTCGCCGATGACGATCAGCGAGCCCTCGCTGAAAGAGTTGTTGAGTCCGCCGGCCGCGTTCGTCAGCACCAGCGACTTGACGCCGAGCAGCGCGAGGACGCGGACGGGGAAGGTCACCTCTTCGAGCGTGTAGCCCTCGTAGAAGTGGAAGCGCCCCTGCATGACGGCCACGTCCGCGCCGCCGACGCGGCCGACCACCATGCGGCCCGTGTGCCCCTCGACGGTCGGGCGCGCGAAGCCCGGTATCTCGGCGTAAGGGATCGCCTCGGCCTCCTCGACCTCGTCGGCGAACGCGCCCAGCCCGCTCCCGAGCACGAGCGCCGTCCGCGGCTCGCGCCCGGCGCGCGCGCGCACCACCCGCGCCGCGTGCTCGGCGCGCTCGTACAGGGTCTCCGGAGGCAGTTGATCCATAAGCAAGTAGACAGTAGTCAGTAGTCAGTAGTCAGTAGGAAGACCTTCGGCGTCCTATCGTTAGGGTGTCGGCGTCAGCGTCAATCACGCGGGGCGCTACTGACTACTGACTACTGTCTACTGTCTACTGCTCCCGGCTACTCCTTCTTCTTCTCGTCCTTGAAGAGTATGTTAAAGGCCAACATGATAGCGCCTACGGCGGCGATTAGGAAGAAGACGATGGCGATAGCCGGGTAGCCGAAGATGGTGAACGAGGTCTCGACCCTCATCATCAGCGCCGCGCCGACGATGAGCGCCGCCAGCAGCAGCCCGAGCGTGATGCGGTTGGCCACCTTCTGGATGCCCTCGATGAGTCGCACCTCGTCGATGGCGTCCACCTTCACCTCCAGCCCGCGCGTCGTCACGGTGTCGAGCAGTTGGTTGACGCGGCCCGGGAACTTGTCGAGGAACTCCTTCAGCTCCAGCACCGTCCCGTAGAGGCTGGCCGGCGAGACGCTCTTGCGCAGCCGCTGCTGGAGGATGGTGTCGGCGTAGCTGCGGATGACGAAGTTCGGGTCGAACTTCGGGTCGAGCGTGTGGACGACCTGATCGAGGTTGAGGAGCGCCTTGGCGATCATGGTGAACTCGGCCGGGAGGCGGAAGTTCGACTCGCCCGCGATCTGCTGGATGCGGAGCACGATGCGCCCGGAGTTCATCTGTTCGAGCTGCGCGTTCTGGTTCTGGAGGACGAGCTCGGAGACCTGCCGGCGGAAGAGCGGCGAGTCGTACTTGTCCTTCGGCTCGCCCATCCGCTCGGCGAGGTCGGCGGCCTCCTCGCCGCGCCCCTCGCTGATGGCCAAGAGCAGTTGGATGAGGTTCTCCTGAAAGCGCGGGCTGACGCGGCCGACCATGCCGAGGTCGATGAGCGCGATGCGCCGCTCGTCGGTGAGGAAGACGTTGCCGGGGTGCGGGTCGGCGTGGAAGAAGCCGTCCACGAGAATCTGCCGGAGGTAGGCTTGGAAGAGCCGCTCGGCGAGCCGGTAGCCGTCGAGGTCGATGCGCGTGAGCGGCGACAGCTCCGTGATCTTGCGTCCGCGCACGTAGTCCATCGTGAGCACGCGCGAGGTGGTGTAGTCCTCGACGGGGTGGGGCACGACGATCTCGTCGAAGTCGCGCAGGTTGCCGGCGAAGGTGGTGAGGTTGCGCGCCTCCTGCCGGTAGTCCAGCTCGCGCATGAGGCTCTTGCGCAACTCTTCGAGGATGGTCGAGAACTCGTAGCGGCGGCCCGCCTCGGTGTGCGAGTCGAAGAAGGCGGCGATGTCGGCCAGCACGTCGAGGTCTTTCGACATCTGCTCGCGGATGTCGGGGCGCTGCACCTTGACGACCACCTCGCGGCCGTCGCGCAGCCGCGCGCCGTGCACCTGCCCGAGCGAGGCGGCGGCCATCGGCTGCGACTCGAACTCCGAGAACGCCTTCGACATCCGCACGCCCAGCTCCTCGGAGACGATCCGCTCGACCTCGGCGAAGGAGAACGGCTCGACCTTGTCTTGCAGGCGGGCGAGCGCGTCGAGGTAGGGCTGCGGCAGGAGGTCGGCGCGCGTCGAGAGCAACTGCGCGAGCTTGATGAAGGTCGGCCCCATCTTCTCGATGTCGGCCGACAGCTCCTCCATCTTCGCGGGCGACACCTGCTCCTCGCCCTCGAACGAGACGCCCTCGATGGCCTCCTCCAGCCCCGCGTGCCGCACGAGGTCGCGCCGCCCGTACTTCATCAGCAGCGCGGCGATGTCCTTGTAACGCTTCAGGTGTTCGGGTTTGAGCGAGAGGCCCATAAGCAAGTAGTCAGTAGTCAGTAGTCAGTAGTCAGTAGGAAGACAGTCGCTAATGCTTCGTCAGCTTGTCAGCGCCGGCGGCCCGAGCGCGGGGCGCTACCGGCTACTGACTACTGTCTACTGACTACTTCTTGTTCATCTTTCCTTCTGATACGGGATGCCGAGCGCGCGCGGGGCGCGTGAGTGGCCGATGAAGCCGGCGAGGACGATGATCGTCAGCAGGTACGGGACGATGTGGATGAACTGGTTCGGAATCTCCTCGCCGCCCCACAGCGGCACGCCCTGCAACTGGATGGCGAGCGCCTCGGTGAAGCCGAAGAGTAGGCACGCGAGCATCGTCTGGACGGGCCGCCACTTGCCGAAGATGAGCGCGGCCAGCGCGATGAAGCCGCGCCCCGAGGTCATGTTGCGCGTGAACAGAGACGACTGGCCGATGGACAGGTAGGCCCCGCCGATGCCGGCCAGCGCGCCCGAGAGGAGCACCGCCGTGTAGCGCATCCGCGTCACGCTGACGCCGGCCGCGTCGGCCGCGCCCGGGTTCTCGCCCACCGCCCGCAGCCGCAGCCCGAAGGGCGTCCGGTAGAGCACGTACCACGTCAGCGGGACGAGCAGGAAGGCGACGACCACCGGCGTCCACGGCAGAAGGTTCTCGCGGGGTATCTGCGGCGTCGAACCCGACGAGAGGAAGAAGGCGCCGGAGAGTAAGGCCGGCACGCCGAACATCAGCACGTTGATGGCCGTCCCCGAGACGACCTGATCGGCCTCGAACTTGATGCACGCGACGGCGTGGATGGCCGCCACGGCCATCCCGGCGAGGATGCCCGCCACGAGCCCGGCCCACGGGCTGCCCGCGTAGTGCGTCACGGCGGCGGCCGTGAACGCCCCCGCCAGCATCAGCCCTTCGAGCGCGATGTTGATGACGCCCGAACGCTCCGAGTACAACCCGCCGAGCGACGCCAGCAGCAGCGGCGTCGCCAGACGCACGGCCGAGAACAGCAGCGAAATGTTCAGCAGTTCCATAAGCAAGTAGACAGTAGTCAGTAGTCAGTAGTCAGTAGAAAAAACCTCGCCGGTGAATCTTCAGGGTTTAAGCGTCAGTCGCCGCGGCGCGGAGCGCTACTGGCTACTGACTACTGTCTACTGTCTACTTCCCCCCTCACACCTTCGACCGCCTGAGCAGGCTGTAGCGGCTGAAGAGGGCGCGCGCGCCGACCTCGGCCGCCACGAAGAGGATGACGAGCGCCTGCAAGACCTGTATGAGGTCTTTGCTGACGCGCTCGGTGAAGGCGTCCACGGCGATGCTGCCGCGGCTGAGCGCGCCGAAGAGCAGCGCCGCGAAGAAGACGCCGGCCGGGTGGTTGCGCCCGAGCAGCGCCACCGCGATTCCCGTGTACCCGTAGTTGTCAGAGAAGCCCTCGTAGAAGAGGTAACGGTAGCCCAGCACCTCGTTGATCGCCACCATCCCGGCCAAGCCCCCCGACACGGCCATCGCCAGCACGATCTGCTTCGTCGTCGAGATGCCGCCGTACTCGGCGGCGGTCGGGTTCGCGCCCGTCGCGCGTATCTCGTAGCCCCACTTCGTCCGCCAGAGGAAGTAGTAGACCGCGACGCAGGCGAGGATGGCGAGGAGGAAGGCGACGTTGAGCGGGATGCGCTCGGGCAGCCCCGGGATGAAGCTGCCGAGGCGCGCGACGCGCGCCGCCTCGCCGACAGGGACGGTCTCAAGGATCGGGTCGCCCGGCGCTTTGAAGTGGTACTGCGTGAAGTAGCTGCAAAGGGCGGCGGCGATGAAGTTGAGCATGATGGTCGTGATGACCTCGTGCGCCCCGAACTTCGCCTTGAGGTAGCCCGGCACGCCGCCCCACACGGCCCCGGCCGCCACCGCGGCCAAGACGCACAGGGGGACG
>DATMVI010000230.1:0-2072 GCA_035563275.1 Pyrinomonadaceae bacterium | reverse complement strand
TCCTGCTCGCCTCCGACGAGGGGCGCGGCATCAACGGCCAAGCCATCAACGTGGACGGCGGCAGCGTGCTTTTTTAAAGTAGACAGTAGACAGTAGTCAGTAGTCAGTAGGCTCCGCGCTACTAATACTGACGCTGACGCGCTGACGATTCGCCGCCGAAGCTCTTCTCTACTGACTACTGACTACTGTCTACTGTCTACTTCTTCTTATGTCTTTCAAAGTCATCAACCCCGCGGCGCTCGGGCGGCCGCGGGGGTACGCCAACGGGCTTTTGACGCCGCCGGGCGTGAGGCTGTTGTTCGTCGCCGGGCAGATCGGTTGGGACGAGCAGCAGCGGCTCGTCGGCGAGGACTTCGTCGAGCAGTTCGACCGCGCGCTCCGCAACGTCCTCGCGGTCGTGGCCGAGGCCGGCGGCGCGCCCGGCTGCGTCGCGCGCCTCGTCGTCTACGTCACGGACAAGCGCGAGTACGCCGCGCGCACCGCCGAGATCGGCGAGCGCTGGCGCGCCCTCATGGGCCGCCACTACCCGGCGATGGCCCTCGTCGAAGTCAAAGCCCTGCTCGAAGACGGCGCGAAGGTCGAGATCGAAGCCACGGCGGCGCTTTAAAAGCCGTGAACCGTGAATCGAAGTTATCAACTCCCGGCCATCAGTCTTCGGTGAAACAGAGAGCTGACGACCGGCGACTGTTTTTTCGATTTACGACGCACGGCCTTTACCGAACTTACGAACACAATGTTTGAGCCGAAGTCGTTTCTTTATGAGGTGCGCGAGGGCGTGGCGTGGGTCACGCTGAACCGGCCGGAGCGTTTGAACGCGCTGACGTTCGAGGTCTACCGCGAGCTGACGGACGCCTTCGCGGCGTGGCAGGGCGAGGCCGGCGTGCGCGTCGTGGTGGTGCGCGGGGCGGGGCGCGCCTTCTGCTCGGGCGGCGACGTGCGCGACATCATCGGACAGTTGCAGGGGCGCGACGCGCAGGGGCTTCTGGAGTTCACGCGGATGACGTGCGAGCTGGTGCGCAACATCCGGAACCTGCGCAAGCCCGTCATCGCCAGCCTGAACGGCACGACGGCCGGCGCCGGCGCGTGCATCGCGCTCGCCTCCGACCTGCGCGTCGCCAGCACCGAGGCGCGCATCGCCTTCCTCTTCGTGCGCGTCGGTCTGTCGGGCGCGGACATGGGCGCGGCGCACCTCCTGCCGCGGCTCGTCGGGCTGGCGAAGGCGACGGAGCTGCTCTACACGGGCGACTTCGTGACGGCCGAGGAGGCGCTGGCGATGGGGCTGTACAACCGCGTCGTCGCGCCCGAGGAGCTTGAGTCGGAGACGCGCGCTCTGGCCGAGAGGCTGGCGCGCGGCCCCGCCTTCGCGCTCGGCGTGACGAAGGAGATGCTCAACCGCGAGCTGGACGTCTCGCTCGACACCGCGCTCGAATGGGAGGCGCAGGCCCAAGCCCTCTGCATGCAGCACCCCGACTACGGCGAGGCCTACCGCGCCTTCATGGAGAAGCGCGAGCCGAAATTCAGTTAAGAGTTAAGAGTTAAGAGTTAAGAATTGTGCTTGGTCAATTCTTAACTCTTAACTCTTAACTCTTAACTCTTAATTGTGCATATGCGTCGCCCGAGCGCCCTCGTCTTCGTAATGCTCCTCGCGGCCTGCGCCGTCGCGCAACAGCCGACGCCGGGGCGGAAATCGCCTCACCTGTTCGAGAGGGCCGGGCAGGTTCCGGAGGCCCCGCCGGGCGCGCGTGCCGAGCCGGAGGCTTTCGAGTTCGAGCTGTCGGGCTACCACTACCGCGTCGCGCGCCACGGCGCGGGGCGGCGGACGAAGGACGGCGCGGTGCGCCTCTTCAACCTGCAACTCGAAGGCACCGACTGGATCGAGCGCGTTTACTTCTCCGAGTACGACGATAACGTCGTGGTCGTCTGCGGGGTGCGCGACGCCGAGACCGGCGCGGGCTTCGTCGCGCGGCTCGAACAGCCTTCGATGCGGGCGCGCTGGAAGGCCGAGCTGCCGGCCTTCAACGTCGGACAACCCTTGCGCGACGGCCCGCACCTTTACTTGACGGGCATGGGTT
>DATMVI010000229.1:0-6749 GCA_035563275.1 Pyrinomonadaceae bacterium | reverse complement strand
GACGCGGCCGCCAAGCCCAAAGCCGCGCCCGAATTCCCCGTCGTGCCCGCGCTGCGCCGCCTCGTCGTCGCCGCGCACGAGCGGCCGCGCCTCGGCCGGATGACGCCGGCCGAGTGGCGCGAGCACGTCAACGCTCTGGCCGCGCCGCCCGCGAAGCCGCCCGCGCGGTAGCGGGTCGCGGGTTCAGGAAGAGAACTGCGGCGCGCCGCGGCGCGCGTTCGGCCCGACTTGCCCCGTATCCCTCATCGTGCCCGGCGGCGCGACGCGCGTCCCGCCCGCCGCCGCCCGCGGCACTGTTTCCGGCTCGACCTGAAACCTACCGGGAAGGGAGAACCTCTATGCTCAGAAGGCTGGTGTCGCTGTTCATACTCGGGGCGGCCGTCCTCGCCTCTTCGCTCTCGGCCAAAGCCACGCCCATCTCGATCTACGGCGCGTGGCACTGCGGCAACGACGCCTGCACGTGGGCCTCGGTGCGCGACCTCAACGACTTCGACCTGAAGAACCGCTGGCTCGTGGACCGCGGCGACGGCACGGGGCTGCCCTCGGTCAACCTCGTCGTCCTCAGCTTCGTCCACCCGCTCCGGCTCCTCAACAAGACGACCGACGCCGGCACGCTCAACGGCGTGCCGCGCGGCATGACGCCCGAGGTCGTCAACTACTTCAAGAGCCGCGGCGTCCGCGTCATGCTCTCCATCGGCGGCATCACCTACACGGACGCGTGGAATCAGGCGCTCGCCACCAACCCGACGCAGTTCGGCCTCAACGCCGCCGAGGCGGCCCAGCGCCTCGGCGTCGGCATCGAGATCGATTACGAGGAGAACACCAGCCCGAACCTCGCCGGCCTCCAGTCGTTCATCGACGCCTACCGCTCCGTGCTCCCCTACGACGCGACGGGCAACAACCACGCCGCCCGCCTGACCATCGACCTCGCGGCCGGCGACCGCTGGCTCATCGCGCTCACGCGCAAGGCCACGGCCGACTGGCTCAACACGACGACTCCCGTGCTCGACTACGCCAACGCGATGGTGCCGAACCGCCAGCCGAGCGCCTCCGAGGCGCAGTCGAACTGGCAGGAGCACATCGACGGCAAGGCGCAGTTCGCCCCGCCGATCCTGCCGCTGGCCGCGGCCAAGTTCACCGGCGGCCTCTACGTCGTGACGGGGACGCGCGCCGCGCCCGAGTGCAACAACTTCAACAACTCGCTCCAGAAGAGCACGGGCGCCTACGTGCAGAACGTCGCCACGCGGGTCGGGGCGACCAACGGGATGCTCGGCTACATGTTCTGGGCGGCCGAGTGCCCCTCGACGCGGCGCATCTGCACCGTCCCGCCCAACACCTGCGAGGGCGGCGTCGGCGCCGGCGCGGCCGCCTACAACATCCCCATCCCGATGCCGCCGCTCCGGCAGCAGTGAGGCCGGCGACCCCGCGGCCCGCCCGCGGGTCGGGCGCGGGGCCGGGGCGGCATTTAACGCAGGGGGCACAGGGCAGGCGCGGAGGGCGCGGGGAAGACCATCAGTTTTCCCCGCGCCCCCGCGAGTCCTCTGTGCCCTCTCGCGTTGAGACCGGCCGCCGATTCGCTCGGCCGTAAGGAGAATCGCATGAAGATTCTGTTAGCTTTGTTGTTGCTCGCCGCCCCGGCGGCGGCGCAGGAGATGCCGTCGCGCTGGGACGAGCTGACCGCGGCCGACTGGCCGAAGGCGCAGGAGCGCGCCGCCTACACCTGCATCCTCCCCATCGGCATCCTTGAGAAGCACGGCCCGCACCTGCCGATGGGTTCCGACCTCATCCACGTCCGCGAACTCTCGGCGCGCGCCGCCCGGCAGGAGTACGCCGTCGTCTTCCCCGACTTCTTCTACGGACAGATTTACGAGGCGCAGCACACGCCCGGCACCTTCGCGCTCCCGTCGCGTCTGGTGTGGGACTTGCTCGACGCCACGGTCGAGGAGATCGGGCGCAACGGCTTCAGGAAGATCGTCATCGTCAACGGCCACGGCGGCAACCCGCAACTGCTGCGCTACTTCGTCCAGTCGCAGTTGGAGCGCCGCCGCGACTACGTCGTCTACTTCTTCGAGCCGGAGTGGGACGCCGAGTTCGAGCAGAAGCAGAAGGCGCTGCGGAAGACCGACCCGGCCACAGACCTCCACGCGGGCGAGAACGAATCCTCCGCCCTCCTCTACCTGCGCCCCGACCTCGTGCAGCTCGGCCGCGCGCCCGAAGAGTCCGGCGAGGATCAGAAACGCATGCCGCAGCTCCCCGGCCTCTACACGGGCATCTGGTGGTACGCGCGCTTCCCGAACCACTACGCCGGCGAGGGCGCGAAGGCCACGCGCGAACTCGGGCAGGCGCTCACCGAGCACCGCGTCTCGGCCCTCGTCAAAGCCCTGCGCGCCGTCAAAGCCGACGACCAGACGCCCCGCCTCCAGCGCGAATACTTCGACCGCCTCAAGCGATAGGGACGGGGCGGCGGGCGGGCGGCGGGCGGGTCGAGTTCGGTTAACGCCAGCCCGCCCGACGCCCGCCCGCGGCCCCGTTCTTACGGCCTACGGGGCCGGGGGCGCGGGGGCTTGAACGTCTTCGTCGCGCGCCTTGCCTTCGCTCTTGAGCCGCTCGACGATCCGCATCTGCTCGCGCGCCCGCTCCGGGTTCTTCAGCCTCGCGTAGAGGACGGCGAGCTGGTAGTGCGCCTTCGAGTCGTCGGGGGCGAGCCGCGCGCCCTCTTCGAGCGCGGCCTGCGCGCGCGCGTGGTCTTTGAGCTTGAGGTAAGTGGTGCCGAGGGCGACGTGCGCGTGGCCGAAGGCGGGCGCGAGCCGGATGGCCCGCTCGAAGAGTTCCACGGCCCGCGCGTCCTCGCCCTCGTCCTGCGCGATGAGGCCGAGGTAGTAGAAGGCTTCGGGCGCGCCCGCGCCGGCCCCGACACTCTTCTCCAGCCACGCGCGCGCCTCGGCGTGCCTCTTCTGCTTGAGCAGCACGTAGCCGAGGTGCATCTGGCCCTGCGCGTCCGAAGGCCGGAGCCGCAGCGACTCGCGGAACGCCTGCTCGGCCTCGTCGAGGTCGGCCGGCTCCGCGAGGTGCGCCGAGCCGAGCGCGAAGTGGTAAGCCGCCTCGCCCGGCCGCAGCCCGACCGCCCTCTTCAGCGCCGCCACCGCCTCGCCCTTCAACCCCGAGCGCAGCGCGACGCGCGCCAGCCTGCGCAGGTAATCGGGCGAGTCGCCGACCGCCTCCTGCGCGCGGCCGAGGTAGAGCGCGGCCGCGCGCGCGTCGCCCCTCGCCTGCGCCACCTGCGCGAGGCCCAGCAGCGCCTCGGCGTTCGCGGCCTGCCGGCCGAGCGCGAGCAGATAGTTCTCCTCGGCGCGCGCGGCGTCGCCTCGGCGCAGGTGCGCGTGGCCGAGCACGGCGAGCAGCGGGGCCGAAGGCGTTTGCGACCGCTTGAGCGGCTCGACGAGATTAATGGTCTCGTCCGCGCGGCCCTGCGCGAGAAGCAGCCACGCGAGCCTGTAGGCGGCCTCGGCGTGTGAGGGTTCGAGGCGCAGCACCTCGCGCAGCTCGGGGGCCGCGCGCTCCGGGTCGCCCTTGAGCAGGTAGAGGTGCGCGAGGTTCATGCGCGCGCCGGTCAGTCGCGCGTCGGCGCGGACGGCGCGCGCGAAGAGGGCCTCGGCCTCGTCGAGCCTCCGCTGCTGCGCGCGGATCGCGCCGAGGAGGTTCAGGGCCGCCGCCTCCTCGGGCGCGGCCCTGAGCACCTGCTGCAACTGCCGCTCGGCCTCCGCGAGCTGGCCGCCGCCGATGAGCGACGCCGCGCGCTCCAACTGCGCGGCGAGGTCTGGCGCCTGCGCCCGCGCGCCCGCGACCGCGAGCAGCGCGCAGATGAGCGCGAGCAACACCGCCGGCGGGCGGGCGTTCGGTTGTTGTTCGGGAAGTCGCACGGCTGTGATCGACGAGTTTGCGAGGGCCGGCCGCGGCGCCGCGGGCTAGCGGCCGGGCGCGGCCTTCAAATCCTTCTGCGCGACGACGCCCTGACCCTCCCTGATGGTGAGCACCTTGTTGACCTTCGCGTCGGTGATCTTATCGACCGCGCCGCTCGGCCAGCGGACTTCGATGAGGTCGATCTTCGTCCGCCGCTCGAGGCCGAAGTGCAGGCGCAGGTCGCTCTGCGAGATGTAGCTGTCGCCGCTGCGGACTTCGTCCTTCTGCGCGAGGTCGCCGGAGACGACCCGCACGCGCGCGCCCACGCCGCCGCGGTTGCTTTTGACGCCGACGGTCTTGATGATGACGGAGTTGTTCGCGCTGCCCCCGTCGTTGCGGAGCAGCTGCGCGCGGCCGCCGAGGTTGTTAATAACTATGTCCACGTCGCCGTCGTTGTCGAGGTCGCCGAAGGCCGCGCCGCGCGCCGAGTGCAGTTCGGCGAAGGGCGGGCCGAGCTGGCCGCCGACCTCGGCGAAGGTGCCGTCGCGCAGGTTGCGGTGGACGAAGTTGCGTTGGAGGAAGCTCTTGATCTGCGGGTAGACGTGGCCGTTGGCGACGAAGATGTCCACCCAGCCGTCGTTGTCGTAGTCGAAGAACTTCGTCCCCCAGCCGACGTAAGGCAGGCTCACCGCGGCGACCTTCGTGGCGTAGGCCGCGTCGGTGAAGGCGTTGCCGCCGTCGTTGCGGTAGAGCGTGTTGTAGTCGTCGTCGAAGTTGGTGACGAAGAGGTCGAGGCGGCCGTCGTGGTCGTAGTCGGCCACGGTCACGCCCATCGAGCCCTGCTCGCTGCCGTTCTCGTTGACGGCCGTGCCGGCGGTGAAGCCGATCTCCCTGAAGGTGCCGTCGCCGTTGTTGCGGTAGTGGTAGTTCGGCGTCGAGTCGTTGGCGACGAAGAGGTCTACGCGGCCGTCCTCGTCGAAGTCGCTGGCGATGACGCCGAGGCCGTAGTAGCCGTTGGCGTCGGCGACGCCGGCCTTCTTCGTCACGTCGGCGAAGGTGCCGTCGCCGTTGTTGCGGTAGAGCGTGTCGCCGACGCCGGGCAGCCCCCGCGGGCCGCACTGGACGGGGACGCCCTTGTACTGGCAGAGCTTGCCCTTGCCGAACTCGGGCAGGTTGGCGAGGTCGAAGGCGATGTAGTTGGCGACGAAGAGGTCGAGGTGGCCGTCGGCGTCGTAGTCGAAGAAGGACGCGCCGGCCGACCAGCGCGGGTCGCCGACGCCGGCCCGCTCGGTCACGTCTTTGAAGGTGCCGTCGCCGTTGTTTTTGTAAAGCCGGTTCGGGCCGACGCAGGTGACGTAGAGGTCTTCGAGGCCGTCGTTGTCGTAGTCGGCGACGGCCGCGCCCATGCCCCAGCCCACGTCGCCGACGCCCGCGCGCTCGGTCACGTCTTTGAAAGTGCCGTCGCCGTTGTTGCGGTAGAGCGCGCTGCGGCTCCTGCCCTTCGAGCGGGCGAGGTCGACCGTCAGCGAGTTGACGAGGAAGATGTCGGGCAGGCCGTCGTTGTCGAAGTCGATGAGCGCGACGCCGCCGCTCATCGACTCGACGATGTAGCGCTTCTCGGGCGAGGAGACGTGCGTGAAGTTGACGCCGGCCCGCTCGGTCGCGTCCGTGAAGCGGACGGCGGGCGTTTGGCGCGCGGCCGCCTGCGCGGGCGCGAGGAGCGCGGCGCAGGCCAGCGACAGAAGCGCGCGCGACAATCTCAGAGACAAACCCTCGGTCACCTCCTCAAGCTTTCTCGCGGGCCGCGCGGCCCGCTACTGGCTCGCCGCGTCGCGCGCCTTCTCCTTCAGCCGGCGTGAGAGTTCCAGCTCGCGCTCGCCCTCCTCGCGGCGGCCGGCGGCGACGTAGGCGCGGCCGAGTTGGAAGCGCACGTGCGCCTCCTCGGGCGCGAGCCGGGCGGCCGCCTCAAGGCTCGCGACCGCGGCGCGCGTGTCGCCGCGCTGGAGCAGGGCCTTGCCCAGCTCGAAGTGCGCGTTGCCGAAGTCGGGCCTGACGGCGATGACCTCGCGCATCAGCGCGATGCCGCGCTCGGACTGCTGCCGCGCCAAGAGCACGTAGCCGAGGTTGTAACGGGCCTGCACGTCCGAGGGGTTCAGAGTCAGCTCGGCCTCGAACTCGCGCGCGGCCTCTTCGAGCTGCCCGAGCTTCAGGTGGGCGATGCCGGCGTAGAAGTGCGCGAGGCGCACGCGCGGGTCGAGGGCGAGGGCCGCGCGCAGCTCTTCGAGCGCGCGGGCCGTCTCGCCCTGCTGGTAGTAAGCCTGACCGAGCAGCAGGTGAAGCTCGGGGCGGTCGCCGCCCGCCGCCACCATCCGCCGGATGACCTGATTCGCCTCCTCGGCCTTGCCCTCCTTCGCCAGCGCGAGCGCGAGCGGGTAGTGGAGCGCGGCGTCGTCGGGGTTGGCGGCGACGACCTCCGACAGGAGCGCGGCGGCCCGCGCGTAGTTCTCCGTCATGAAGTGGCTGAGGCCGAGCAGTTGCTTGGCGCGGAGGTTCGAGGGGCGGGCCCTGACCTCGCTCTCGAGCGGCGCGACCGCCTCGCGGAACGCTTCGGACTTGAAGCGGGCGAGGCCGAGGTTGTAGTCGAGGCCCTCGTGGCGCGGGTTCCAGCGCGCGGCCGCGGCGAACTCGTCGGCCGCGCCGCGGAAGTCGTCGCGCTCGGCCCGCAGCAGCCCGACGTTGTTGTGGGCCGCGGCGAGCACCTTCTCGTAGAAGTCGGCCTCACGCTTCAGGGCCTCGGCCCCGCGCGCGTCCGGGGGCGGCGGCGCGGAGACGATGCCCTCGGCCGGGGC
>DATMVI010000228.1:0-4548 GCA_035563275.1 Pyrinomonadaceae bacterium | reverse complement strand
CCGCGCCCGAGATCATCGAGCGCAAGGGTTACACCTCGGTCGCCATCGCCTCGTGCGTGGCGCGCATCTGCGAGGCCGTGCTGCGCGACGAGCATTCGGTGCTGCCGGTCTCGACGCTGACCACGGGGCAGTACGGCATCGAGGGCGTCTACCTGAGCCTGCCCTGCGTCATCGGCCGCGCCGGCGTCGAGCGCGTCATCGAAATCCCTCTCGACGAAGAGGAGCGCGCGGGCCTGCGCGCCTCGGCCGACACGCTGCGCCGCACGACCGAAGACCTGCGGGCGAGGATGAAGGAAGCGGTCGATAACAAGTAGTCAGTGGTCGGCGAAACGCTTTCCGCGGGTCGCCGACTTCCGACCACCTGCTACTGTTCGGTTCTTCTTTTCCTTTTGCGGGCGGCGGCGGTGACGCCCGCGAGGCCCGTGCCGAGGAGGAGGAGCGTGGCCGGCTCGGGCACGGCCGCGGGGGCGAAGTTGTAGGTGACGCGCGAGATTTGGAAGTGGCGGTTGCCGGCGAGCTCGAAGCCGATGAGTTCGACCGTGGCCGTGCCCTGCCCCGTCAGGATGGTGGTGTCGAAGACGAGGTTGCCGGGGGCGCAGGGGCCGACGTGCCAACTCGTCAGGCAGCCCTGAAGCGTGGAGGCGAAGCTGAAGGGCGTCTGCATGGTGAAGGCCCCGAGCGGGCCGCTCAGCGGGCCGAGGCCGCCGAGGAACTCCATCTGCCCCTGATAGAAGACCTGCGCGTAGTTGGCGCCGTTGGCGGCCACGGGGCCGCTGCCGATGTCGAGGCCGAGGTTGAAGCTGCGGAGGCTCGCCGACTGCCCCTGCTGGAAGATGGTGCCGTTGAACAGCCCCTGAGTCAGCCCCGCGTTCAGGGTCAGGCCGCTCCCGACGAGCGTGACCGGCCCGCCCGCGAGGGCGCTGAGCGACGCCGAGCCGCCGGTGATGACGACGGGGTCGGCGCGGGCCTCGGCGACGAAGACGGTGCAGACGAAGAGGAGCACGAGCGGGGCGATGCGGGCGAGCCTTGTCATGGGGCGGTTCTCCGTGGGACGCGAGTGCGCGGCGGCGCGAGCTGGAGCAAATGTTCAATGAGGCGGAATTTCCGGACGGGCGAATCCCGACCGGCGCGGCGAAAGTTAGACGGAATCGGCCGCCGAGTCAATAGCCGCGGCCGGAAAAAGATTCCGCCGAGCGCCGCCCCGTCCGGCTTGGGAGAGTTTACGCAGCCGGGGCGCGGCGGTGGTAAAATTTCCGCCGCTCGGTCGCGAATACTTCGGGGGGGGGCGCGGGTATGCGAATTGCCCCCGCGCCTCCGTGCGAACAGGCGGCCCCGCGGGAGGCGCGAACCCTTCGCGGCGCGGCCGGCCCCTTCACGAAGCCTCCGAGTCCGAACATCATGGGCGAACAAAAAGTAGCGTCGCAACTCGACGACCAGAAACTGCGGGCCTTCATGCGGGCGCTCTTGAACGACCTGTGCGCGCTCGAACAGATGCTCGAAGCGGGCCGGATCGAGACCGGCGTCCGGCGCGTCGGGGCCGAGCAGGAGATGTTCCTCGTCGACCGGCAGATGCGGCCCGCGCCCGTGGCCGTCGAGGTCATCGAGCGGGCCAAAGACCCGCGGCTGACGCCCGAGATCGCGCGCTTCAACCTCGAAGCCAACCTCACGCCACGCGCGCTCGGCGGCGACTGCTTCCGCCGCCTCGAGGAGGAGATCAGGGAGACGGTCGGCGTGGTGCGCGAGGCGGCCCGCCCGCTCGGGGCCGACGTGCTTCTGGCCGGCATCCTCCCGACGCTCGAGCGCGGCGACCTGAGCCTTGAGAACGTCACGCCGCTGCCCCGCTACCGCCAGCTCAACGACTCGATCATGCGGATGCGCGGCGGCGAAATCTCCGTCCACATGAAGGGCGTGGACGAGGTCAACCTCACCTCCGACAACATCATGCTGCTCTCCTCGAACACCTCCTTTCAGGTTCACCTGCAAGTCGGCCCCGAGGAGTTCGCGCCGCTCTACAACGTGGCGCAGGCGGCGAGCGCGCCGCTCTTGGCCGCCGCGGTGAACTCGCCCGTCTGGCTCGGCCGCCGCCTCTGGCAGGAGACGCGCCTCGCCCTCTTCCAGCACTCGGCCGACGCGCGCACCGCCGCCGAGCAGCAGCGCGACCTACCCACCCGCGTCGGCTTCGGCGAGCGCTGGCTCGAAGGCTCAGTCCTCGAACTCTTCCGCGAGGACATCGCGCGCTTCCGCGTTATCCTCACCAGCGAGCCGGAGGAGGACGCCGTCGAGGTGCTCGCGCGCGGCGGCGTGCCGCGGCTCAAGGCCTTGCAACTGCACAACGGCACGGTCTGGTGGTGGAACCGGCCGTGCTACGGCGTCTCCGGCGGCGAGCCGCACCTGCGGATCGAGAACCGCGTGCTGCCCGCCGGGCCGACCCCGCTCGACGAGGTGGCCAACGCCGCCTTCTTCGTCGGGCTGATGTCGTCGCTCCCCGAGGAGTACGGCCGCGTCGAGCGCCGCTTCTCCTTCGACGACTGCAAGGCCAACTTCTGGCGGGCCGCGCGCCACGGCCTCGGCGCGCAGCTCATTTGGGCCGACGGCCGCAACTACCCGGCCGACGCGCTCATCCTCGAACACCTCCTGCCGCTCGCCCGCGCCGGCCTCAGGGCGCGGGAGGTGGACGCGGCCGACGTAGACCTCTACCTCGGCACCGTCGAGGAGCGGGTGCGGACGGGGCAGACCGGGTCGCAGTGGGCGTTGCAGTCTCTGGCCGCGCTCGGCCGCCGCGGCACGCGCCACACGCGCCACCGCGCGCTGGCCGAGGCGATGTTCGAGCGGCAGCAGCAGAACGACCCCGTCCACCTCTGGCCGCCCGTCGAGGAGCCGGCCGCGGCCGACTGGTCGGAGGGCTACCGTACCGTCGGGCAGTTCATGTCCACAGACCTTTTCACCGTGAGGCCCGACGACCTCGTAGACCTCGCGGCCAGCGTGATGGACTGGCGGCACATCCGCCACGTCCCCGTCGAGGACGACGCCGGCGAGCTCGTCGGCCTCGTCACGCACCGCGACGTGCTGCGGCTGCTCGCGCGCGGCGGCTCGGCCCGCGCCTGCGAGCCGGTGGCCGTCCGCCAGATCATGAAGCGCGACCCCGTCACCGTCTCGCCGCAGACGCCGACGCTCGAAGCCCTCGACCTGATGCGCCGGCGCCGCGTGGGCTGCCTGCCCGTCGTCGAGGGCGGCGCGCTCGTCGGCATCGTCACCGCCTACGACTTCCTCAGCGCCACGGCGCGCATCTTCGAGGAGCGGCTCGGCGCGGCCGAAGGCGCGGCCGAGCCGGCGGCCGAGGCCGGCTCGGCCTGACGCGCGCCGCGCCCGACGTGTGACGCCCGTCACACCGGATGCCGCGGAAGATTTGTTATAAAAAAGCCATCACGGAGCCGGCCCCGGGCTGTTATAGTCCGGGGCGAACCCCTTTCGTTAACGCGCGGGCGCGGCGGGCCTTCGAGAGACGGCGGCGCGGAGGCGTGCGCGCCGACACCTATGAGCTTGCAGACGCTGACGAACATCGTGATCGGCCTCGCCGTCGGCGTGGTGGTCGGCATCGGCGGCTACACCTTCATCTACGCGCGCGGCTACTCGTACATGACGGACGACCCCGCGGCCTGCGTCAACTGCCACGTGATGCGCGAGCAGTTCGACGGCTGGGTGAAGTCTTCGCACCGCTCGGTCGCCGTCTGCAACGACTGCCACACGCCGCCCGGCTTCGTCGGCAAGTACGCGACGAAGGCGCGCAACGGCTTCTGGCACTCGTTCTACTTCACGACGGGGCGCTTCCACGAGCCGATCCAGATCACGCCGCGCAACCGCGAGGTCACCGAGCAGGCGTGCCGCAAGTGCCACGAGCGGGTCACGGACGCCATCGAGGGGCACGCCGGGCAGGGCGACCTCTCCTGCATCCGCTGCCACAGCCGCGTCGGGCACATGACGCATTAGGGAAGTAGACAGTAGACAGTAGTCAGTAGACAGTAGCGCTCCGCGTGATTGACGCTGACGCCGACACGCTGACGACACGGTGCCGAAGCTCTTTTCTACCGGCTACTGACTACTGTCTACTGTCTACTTGAGGGAACGATGGCCGAAGAAGAGAGGGAGCAGGGGGCGCGCGCGCCGCACAGGCGCACGCTGAGGACGACCGCGCTGGTCGCGGCCGCGGCGCTGTTGGCGACGGCGGCGGGCGTGGCGCTGCTGGTCAACATCATGGAGCGCAAGGAGGAGGCCCGCAACCCCTTCTACCGCGTCGTCGAACTGACGGACGAGACCGAAGACCCGGCCGTCTGGGGCAAGAACTTCCCGCAGCAGTACGACGGCTACCTCCGCACGGTCGATCAGGTGCGCACCCGCTACGGCGGCAGCGAGGCCGTGCCGCGCACGCCCAGTGAGGCCGACCCGCGCTCCATCGTCGCGCAGTCGCGCCTCGAAGAAGACCCGCGCCTCAAGGTGATGTGGGCCGGCTACGCCTTCTCGCGCGACTTCCGCGAGGAGCGCGGCCACGCC
>DATMVI010000227.1:0-13246 GCA_035563275.1 Pyrinomonadaceae bacterium | reverse complement strand
GTCCGCTTCGATGAGCGCGACGAGCCCGGCGCGCACTACGTCCGAAGCGGCGATGATGAAGACGCTCGCCGCTTTGCCGTCAACGTCGCCGGCGCCGCTTACTCGTACGCTCACCCGATCACGCCCGCCTTTTTCGCGCGGGCCGCTCGCCGAGAGTGATCTCCACCTCTTTGACTTCTCCGCCGCGCAGGATTCCCGCCCCGACCACCGCCCCGACTTCTTTGCCCCGGAGCACCGCCTGCACGTCGTCGGAGTCCGCGACCACCTTCCCGCCGAGCGTGAGCAAAATGTCTCCGATCATGAGGCCCGCCTTGTCCGCCGGCGCGTCCGCCTCGACCGAGAGCAGCATGAGGCCGGACGCCTGCGGCAGGTTGAATTTCTCCCTCAGCTTTTCCGGCAGCGGGACGCGGTGCTGCATCCCGACGCCGAGGTACGGGCGCGTGACGCGACCGTTCTGGAGTAAGCCGTCGACGACGCGGTTCACGGTCGCGGCGGGGATCGTCAGCCCCGCGCCGCGCGCCAGACCCGTTGTGTTGATGCCGATGATACGCCCTTCAGTGTCAAGCAGCGCGCCGCCCGAAAAGCCTATGAAGATCGAGACGTCCGGCCGAATCAGGCGGTCTATCTCCCCCCCGCGCCACGTGCGCCACTCCCCGCCGACGACGCTCAGGATGCCGAAGCTTGCCGTCACTCCGCGCGAGGGGTGCGCGCGTCCGGCCGCGAGCACGAGGTGCCCGACCCTCAACGCGCCAACGCCGCCGGTCTCATAAACCACGTCTGCGGCCGCCGCCTCTTCGCTTTCAAAGCGCAACACGGCGATGTCGGTGGCCGGGTCGCGCCCCGCCAGCGTCGCCGGGAACTCCCGCCCGTCGCGCAACGTGACCGTGATGTCTTCGTCGCGCCGGACTGTGTGGTTGGTCGAGACCACCACGCCCTCGCGCCAGATGACGCCGCTGGTGCGTACGCGCGGGCGCGCGTCGACGGAGACGATCACAGGCCCCGCCGTTTCGACCGCGGCGGCTAACTGCTGCGAGAGCGCATTCAACGAACTGTTCGCGCCTGACTCTGCCATCGATAATCCTCCCCGGACTGCCGTCCGTTACCGTTCCGATTTAGCGTGAAAGGAAGATTGCCACAGAGCGGCGCCGCACGGCATCAGCCGAACGGGCGGGTAGAAGGTAGTACGTTCGGGTGGTCTATCGGGCGGGCGGCAAATTCAGCGGCAGCGCACCGGGCGGAATCTTAGAGGCCGCCCCCTGCCACGTTGGCCCGCGCCTTTCGCCGGGCTGGTCGTCGCGCCTTACCGCCGCTTCACATGCCCCCGTCAGGAGCCCGGTCAGACCTCCTTGTGCCCGGGCGGTTCCTGAATCGCGCGGCCGTCATAGCCCGACTCCGGCAGGTCTGGCGCCCGAACCGCTTGACTTGATCGTTTATTTTGCTTTATCTTGCAAAGCGCTTTTCACCAACCATTCCCATGACGGAATTACACATTCGCGGCGTATCCGAAACCTATCCCGACGGCGCGCAGGCGCGGAAGGACGCGCAAATTCGCGCCGAAGACGCCGAGGTTTCTACGCGCTTCAAAGGGAGGATTTGAATGTTCAGACTAGCATCGTTCGCGGTCGCCGCCTTAGTGCTCGGCGCGTCCGCCTACGCGCAGGACAAGACCGGCGAGGTCGATAAGATTTTCAGCTGGGCCACGCAGGCCACGCCCGGGTGCGCGGTCGCCGTCTCGCAACGCGGGAAGCTGATCGTCAACCGCGCTTACGGCTCGGCCGACCTTGAGCGCGACGCCCCGCTGAGCCCGGGCTCGATCTTCGACATCGGGTCGGTGCGGAAGCAGTTCGTCGCCGCGGCCGTCCTCCTCCTCGCCGAAGACGGGCGCCTCTCTCTTTCCGACGACATCCGCAAGCACTTCCCGGAACTCCCCGATTACGGCCACAAGGTCACGGTGGATCATCTGCTCACCCACACCTCCGGTGTCCGCGACTGGACCGCGCTCTCGCCGCTGGCAGGCGGGAATGCCGACATATTGAGCCTGATTTTGCGTCAGCGCGGACTCAACTTCGCGCCCGGCGAGGAATGGGCTTACTCGAACAGCGGCTACGTCCTGCTGACGGAGCTCGTCGCGCGCGCGAGCGGGATGTCGGTCGCCGATTTCACGCGCAAGCGCCTGTTCGAGCCGCTCGGGATGAAGACGACCGCCTACAGCGAAGACATGCGGGACGTTATCAGGAATCGCGCGCTGGCTTACGAGAAGGAGGGCAACAGCTGGAAGCTGGAGATACTGGTCGGCAAGGAGCGCGGCAGAGGCAGCGGCGCCATCCTCAGCACGGCGGGCGACCTCGTGATCTGGAACGACGCGCTGGCGGGCGGGCGTCTGGGCGCGTCCGTCACCAAAAAGCTTCAGGAACCGGCGACGCTGAACAACGGCCGGAAGCTCAGCTACGCCCGCGGCCTGAACGTGAACCACTACCCCGGCGTCACGCTGGTGTCGCATTCCGGCGGCGCGGGCGGGTACAGCGTATGGTCGGGTTTCTCTCCGGATCACGGCCTTTCGGTCGCCGTCCTGTGCAACACGGACGCGATGGGCACGACCCAGCTCGCGCACCGCGTCGCCGATCAGTTTCTGCCCCCCGCGCCGGCCGCGCCCGCCGAGGGCGCCGCCGTGCCGGGACTCGACCCCAACAGCAGGGCGGGATTGTTCTTCAGCGAGCGCACAGGCGAGCCGTTGCGCCTGATCGTCAACGACGGCCGGCTGCGCGTCGCCGGCGGGCCACCGCTCGTCGCGGTCACACAGGAGCGCTTCCGCAATCCGCGCGGGAGCTTGTTCTTCATGTCGCAGGACGAGTTCGAGCTGCGCTTCCTGTCACCGGACCAACTCGAACTGAAGTCCATGGAGGGCAGAACGACACGGTATCGCCGCGCCCAGCCTTACGCGCCGACCGCGGACGACCTGCAAGCTTTCGCGGGGCGATACGAAAGCGACGAGATCGGGTCGATCTTCCAGATGGTGCCCGGAAAGAACGGTCTGGTGATGCGCCTCGAAATTTCACCGAACGTTGCTCTGGAATTAAGCCCGGTCGAGCGCGACACCTTTGAATTCGGCGGGAGGATGACGGTGCGCTTCCAGCGGGACACGTCCGGAAAGGTCTTGGCCTTCGACTACGGCCATCCGGCGGCCCGCAACATCAGATTCACGCGGCTGGGCGGCCACGCCGCGGGCGCGGCCACATCGGCGCAGCTCCCCGCGCCGCCGGCCGCCGCTTCCGCCGCCCCTACCTCCCTCGCGCCGCGGCCGGAGGGGCTCACGGGTGAGTACGAGCTCGCCGCCGGTCGCACCGTCGCGATCACGCTTGAGGGCGGCCAACTCCACGGGCAGCCGTCGGGCGGCGAGAAGCGCCTGCTGGTGCACGTCTCGGGCGCGACGTTCTCCGCCGCGGGCAGCCCGATCACCCTGACATTCACGCTCGGCGCCGACGGGCGCGCGACCGCCGTGGTGATGCGGCAGAATGGAAGGGAGCGTACCCTGCCGAAGGTGCGGTGACGAAGTGACCGTCAGAGACATCTCCGGCCATCGACCATAACCCGACAGCTAACGATTAACGCCGGCGCCTTCGCGGAGCCCGCCGGGCATCGCGGCCGATCAAGTCAGTCCATAGACCACAGACTACCGACCAGCCGCCGCCGACTGCCCGCGAGCATGACAAGCGCATGCTCGCGGGCGTGCCGCTGCCGCCTGCTGCTACCGCCGGCGGTAGTTCGCATGGCAGGAGCTTCGGCTTTGTTGCAAGAACCGCCTCTGAGCTACTATTCTCCTCCGGTTCATTCATCCCCCTCCGGGAATCAGACTCTTGAAGCTGCACAAGTCCCCGTTCAAGAGGCGCCACTTCGAGCCCATCATCATCCTGTTGCGCGTCCGCTGGTATTGCAGATGCCGCTTCTCTTACCGTGACCTGCGAGAGATGACGCGGGAGCCTAACCTCGCCGTTGGTCAGACAACGGTCTGGAGGTGGGCCCGGCGCTTACGCCTCTGAGATTAAGTCGAGGTTCTCTTCGGAGTCGCCGCTTAAATGAGGCTCCGGCGGGCCCCTTCGCGGTTCACACCATTTCCTGCAACACTATCGCCATGAGTTGGGCCACGCACCATTCCAGAAGCGAGCGTTACGCGCGCTTGGCGCTGCTAGCGGCCCGGAATGGCAGTTACCGCGCCGCGCTCAAACTCTACGAGCGCGCGGCCGAAGAGGAGGCGCTGGCGCTGTCGTGCCTGCGCCGGCGCCAAACGCAAACGCGAGGGGAGACGGCCGTGCGCGTCGTGTCGCTGTGGCTCAACGCGGGGAAGCAGCGGCGCGCGCGCCTCGTCTCCGAACGGTTGCTGAAGGAGAGAGGTCTGCCCGACTTCGCGACGGCCCAGCTGCGGGCCATGTTCATCGGCGACCACGTGCTGCTCGCGAAGTTCGCCGTCAAGCCGACGGCGGGCGAAGCCCTCGTCACCGCCCCCGCCGACGCCAGCCCCGCCGCCGTCCTCCCCGCCGCCGGCCTGACACTCCCCGGCTGGCCGGCGCAAAGCCCGCCTCAGCTCACGACCCTGACGCCGAACTCTAACTCTTCGGCCGTCGGCTCGGGCGACATCAACGACTCGACCCTCGTCCAGTTCATGACGCCGCCCAACTCCATCCAGTTGTGGACGGCCATGACTTCGGACGCGCTCAAGCCGGCGGTGCTGTCTCGTGACATGGGGAACGGCACGGTGACCTTCAAGCAGGGGATGTCGATCTCCTTCTACCCGACCAGCGGCGGCGCGTACTACGTCTTCATGAACGGGGACATCGTCGATAACGACACGAGCTACACTTTCACCAACAAGGTCGTCTACACGTCGCCGCCGGCCGCGAGCAAGCCGGCCCCGACCTGAAGACCGTCAGACGCCGGACGCGCCACGGGCGCCGGAGGAAAACTCTTGACAAGATTCTTGTTAGAGCGTACAAGACCATTGCGTTCAACCTGAACGCGAGGACCACACCCGAATAAGTGACTCTCGTAAACCCGACTAAACGGCGAGCGGTTCTTCTCGCCTCAAAAGCCCGGACGCGCGACGCCGTTGGCCCGGCGTCGCGCTAGCGCGATCCCCTTTCTTGTCACAGGTGCCCGCATTTCCTTTGCCCGTCGCGGTCGTACGCGCTCATCGAACCCCGATTGGCACGGCGCGGCGCAGTCGCTTCCACGGTTCTGAAGGTTGCGTAAATAAGAGTCGCGCCGAACCTTGCTTCTCACGGCAGGCAGTTCCTTTCTGCCGGCGGGCCTGCGTTGGCAAGCTTCGGACTCCCGTTCGTCGCCCTCGTTACGTCGCCGCCTTCATACGTCGTAATCCCGATTTAAGCTTCGTTCGCGGCCGCGTGGCCGAACCCTGCCCGGCCTCGTAAACGATCTGTCCAGAATCCACGGCGCGGCGGCACAGGCCGCGCCCCCAACACGGAGAAACTCGATGGCAACCAAAAAGACCTCCAGTAAAAGAGCGCGCGCGACATCCTCCGGACTCAGCGCCGGCAACACACAGACCACCGCACTGACGCCGAACTCCAACTGCACCGCCGTCGGCTCCGGCGACTCCAACGACACGACGGCCATTGCGTTCATGTCGCCGCAGAACGGCTTTGCTTACTGGTCGCCGAGCGTTGCCATTACGGCCCCGAAGGCGGTGAACGCCACGGACAAGGGGAACGCCATCGTGACCTTCACGAAGGGTCTCACGGTCACCCTCCAGCAGAGCAGCGGCGGCGTGTATAGCGTCTTCGTGTCCGGCGACATCATCGACAACGGAACGCTGTACTCCTTCATCAACCAGATAATTTACATGTCCAGCGGGGCGTCGGTCGGCGAGGTGCGGATCAGCAAGCTTTAACCGACCGGGGCGGCGGCGAATCGGACTCCCGGCCCCGCGGAAACGTCCGGGCCGCCCCGGCGTCTCGATTCGCCGCGCTTCAGCCCAAGCCTCGACGCGGCACGGGCCGTAAACTTCGGATGCCGGCCGGACTCACGACCCGGCCGGCATCCGAAAAGCGAAGCCCGCGGGGCGAGGTGTACCCGCGCGGCGCACGGCGCGAGTCCGGCGCGGCGGGGTCGGCGAACTGAAGACGCTCGCCGGTCTTTCTCGGCCGGGCGTTTAGCGCGCCCCGCCGCGCCGGTCGCCACAGCCGCGTGAGCGCGCCCGACTCGGAAGCGTCAGTCGCCCCGCTTGCTCGGGGCCTAAGCAGACCTCATTCCTGCTCGTAGCACGCCGCATCGAAACACGCCGGGGCATTGGCTTCTTGGACCTTCCCGCCGCCTCCGGCCCACCAGAGAAGGACCTGAACGGAGCACGCAGCATGGGCGACCCGGTACTCTACCAGCAAGTCCTCGACCCCAAAGGCGTCGGCACGAGTCTGTACGAGACGCGCGTCGCGGGATCGGTCGGGTGGGCGGGCTACGTGGTGATGAACACCAGCGTCACGCTGCCGCCCACGATCAGCATCCCCGATTCGCTCAACGGCACGAACACCTCGAAGGGGCTCATCCAGTACAACGGCGCGTACGTCTTCGCCTCGACCCGGCCGCCGGTGGTGGACACCGACCCGGCCGGCTTCGTCGCGCAGGTGGTCGCCTACGTCAACGCCAGCATCTCGCAGAACCGCGCGCTCTTCTGGCTACAGGACAGCAAGCCCACGTTCGGCCCGTTCCCCGCCTTCGGCTTCCAGTTCGGGATGAACCTCAACAAGCAGTGGGTCGTCAACACGAACCTGAACGCCAAGCTGGGGAGCAACCTGATCTTCAACGTCAACAGCTCGCTCATCCTGACGGCCGACGAGGCGAACGCCCAACTGGTTTGCAGCTTCCGCAGCTCGTCCGTCCAGCTCATCAGCCTGCAAAGCGGCAACTCGTTCCTCGGCATCACCCCGCAGCCGCTCTCGACGCAGATACCGCTGGCCGGCCCTAACACCGCCTGCTTCCTCTTCACCGGTACGATGAACCCGGCCAGCACCTTCACGCCGGCGCTCAACGGGCTCGCGCAGGGCGTGCGGTTCGTCTACAACCAATCGAACGGCCAGCCGCAGGGCCTTCTGTACCCGGTCTTCAACACGGGGGCGTGGCCGTCGAGCGTGGCGTTCGTGGCGACGGTCGATCCGGGTGACCCGGTGAACAGCGTCATCGCCGCGGCCGACCTGCAAAGCGGCCACATCCGGACGGGGCTGGTGCTGGCCGGCGCGCCCTCGCTCGCGAGCTACTACACGACGCCGCAGGGCAACGCGATCTCGCTCGTGCCGCTCGGCTCGTCGGTCGGCGCGACCGCGCCGGGTCTGGCGGCCGGCGCGTTGGTCATGGCATCGGCCTCGCCCGCGGGCACGGCGATGGGTCAGGCGCTGATCTACCTCGCGCCCGGCGGTCAGTTCGGCGTCGCGGGCGCGGGCACGGCGGCGGGGCAGCCCGTCAGCGTCATGGGCGGCATGTTCGGGTCGGAGAGCCTGACTCTGGCGAACTATCAGGCGGGGGCGGGCAACGACACGCTCTGCTTCCTCCCGTCGCAGCCGGCCTTCGCGCCGGTCTTCCCGTTCCAGACCGCGAGCCTCCAGAGCACGGGCAGCGGCAGCCTGAAGCCCCGGCTGACGGCCGACTACCTGACCTCTTGGGCCACGGTTCTCGGCGGCGGGGCGGAGGACGTGGTCTATCAGGCCGAGCCGGAAGGGAGCGCGCTCTACGGGGTCGCGTCGGCTTCGGCCGCGGCGGCGCCGTCGAACGGCGGCCCGACCGTCTTGTCGTCGATGCCGCCGCAGATGCCCCTCGACGGGAGCACGCAGAACACCTTCCCGCTCGCGCCCTACGCCAACGCGCCCGTCAAGTCGGTCGACCCGAACGTCATCACGAGCTTCGAGAGCCAGATCATCGCCCCGACGCGCAAGAAGGTGATCTCGGACTCCGCGACCAAAGTCTGGACGAAACGCGCGCACGCGCGCAAAAGCCTGAAGGCCGCGGCCGCACAGCAGTACACCACCTCGCCGCAGGGCTTCCTCGTGACGAGCGACCCTTCGTCGGGCGCGTACTTCAACGTGCAGCTCGCGCAGTCGCAAGCCCCGAAATCCACCGAATTCATCCCCTTCGCCTTCACGTCGCCGACCGAGAAGCTGGAGAACGCGTTGCAGTCCAACCAGCTCTTCCTCGTGGCGGTGAACCCGCAGAACCTCGGCCCGTTCCAGAATCAGGCCAACGTCGCGGGGTGGAACCTCTCCGCGCTCGTGGGCCAAGGCGTGACGGCCACCAGCTACCGCAACGTGATGATCTTCAAGTTCTGTAGCGGGAGCTTGGCGGATCGCGTCACGAACCCGAACCGCTGGTCGAGCGCGGAGGACTTCTCGCTGGTGGCGGGGACGCCCGCGTCCGGCGCGTCGGTCGCCTACGCCGGTCTGTCGCAGTGGCTCCAAGCCTACATCGCCGACGGCATCGCGCGCGCGCAGTCGGGCAACCCCTCGGCCGACTTCTATAAAAACTTCGCGCAGATCGCGACTGACCCGGACTGGAACGGCGTCATCGTGCTCGAAGCCGACCTCTCGCCCTACGACCTGCCGCCCGAGATCGCGGGGCTGGCCGCCGGCATCGACTTCACGCGCTTCACCGCGCACCACTTCGGCTTCACCGTCAGCCGCGTCTGCGCCGACCCGAAGGAGACGCCGCCGCTCTGGATGGACGGCCTCTCAAGCTTCTTCGGGCTGATCGACTACGAAGACCCGGCCTACGCGCTCAACCTCGCCAACGGCATCGACCCGGACATCCCCATCCCGGTCGCCACGTCCGGCGATTTCCAGTTCACGGTGCTGCTGCTACAGGTGCTGTTCCAGAACTCGAAGATCGCCAAGTTCAAGAGCAACATCCAGCTCACCGTGGACGCGCTGCTCGGCTCGAAGGTGACGCAGACGGTCGGGAACGCGTTGCCGGGGCAGGCGGACGGCACGCCGATGCCGGCCAACGGCGTCGTCCTCGACGGCAGCTACGTGGCGCAGACCGGCGAGAACTCGACCGCCGGCTCTTACGTCTTCCAGCAGACCAACGCGTCGGTCTTCAAACTCGACAGCAACGTCCTGCAGGCGGTCGCCTTCAACCGCACCCAGTTCAACACGCTCGGCACGGACAGCGGCGGCGTCACCTCGTCGCGCTTCCTCGTCTGGGGCGCGTACGACTTCACGCAGTTGAACGACAATCAGGGCAACCTCTTCGACGTGACTTCGTTCGGCAGCCCGCCCGGCACGTCGAGCCTACAGTTGGGCGCCGGGCTGTCGTTCTCCAACCTCGTGATCGGGATGTCGTTCAACGAGGCGACGCCGAACGCGCAGAACTTCGCCCTGACGGCCGACAACTTGGCCTACGACCTCAACTCCAGCTCGCCGCGCCCCGACAGCCTCTTCAAAGGCTTCGGCCTGCAACTCAAAAACTTCGTCACCGTGCTCGACGACAAGACGCCGCAGAGCTTCGGCTTCCTGCCCGTCACGTCGCCGCTCAAGCTGAAGATGCTGACGCCGCCGTGGTTCGGCGTCGTCTATCAGGTGACGATGGGCGGGCCGGGCGCGCTCGCCTCGGCCGCCGGCTTCAACTCGGACTTGCTGCTCGCGTGGTCGCCCTCGACGAAGGCGGGCGACACGCAGCAGGCGGTCTTCGTCGGCCTCAGCCTGCCGGGCGCGAGCCCCGGCGCGAAGCTCTTCAGCCTGCAAGGCATCTTCAAGGTGGCCGTCGGCGCCATCACGCTGCTGCGCCAGCCCGTGCCGGGCAACGTGGGCGACGAGTTCTACTGCCTGCGGTTAGACGACATCGGCATCAAGATTTTCGGCATCGCCAAGCTGCCGCCGGACGCCACCATCCAGTTCTTCCTCTTCGGCGATCCGAGCAGCACCGGCAGCCTCGGCTGGTACGCCGCCTACGTCGCCGACTCGACCAAAGCCGAGAGCGGCACGACGCCCCTCGCGCCGCCCGGAGCCGTCGCGTACCTGCCGCCCGCGCAGAGCGAGGAGGGCGCGGCGCGGCAGCAGGCGGCGACGAAGCGGAAGGCCGCGACGAAGCCGAAGGGCGCGAAGCCGCCGGCCGCCGCGGGCGGCGACACGGGGAAGGCCGTCGGGCCGAAAGCCGGCGCGAAGGGCGCGAAGAAGAAGGCCGCCAAGAAGCCGAGCGCCGCCCGGAGCCCGAAAGGAGAAAAGAAATGACGCGGGTGCTGTTCTGGAACTTGCAGACTTTCGGCATCAACAAGATCAACAACCCCTACTTCAACAGGCGGGGGGCGGGGATCGGCGGCCTCACGCTTCAGCAGGCCTCGGTGATGCGCCGGAATCTGGTGGGGGCCATCCTCACCGCCGCCGCGCCCGACATCATCGTCCTCGTCGAAGTCGCCTCCGGCGACAGCTACCCGGACGACCTCGCGACCAACACGGACGGCTGGGCCGGGGCCGTGTACCTGCTGAACCTGCTGCGCGCGGGCAACGCCGGGGCGGGCTGGCGGCTCGTGCCGCCGCTGCGCGTCGGGCGCACGCCCGGCAGCAAGCCCGAAACCGTCGCGGTCTTCTACAAGGGCGTGAGCGGCGGCGTGAACCGCTTCTTCACCGGCCCGAACCTCTGGGTCGGCGGCGCCAACGGCCACTCGACCCAGCCCGGCGTGGGCGTCGTCGGCAACGCCTACCCGGCCGCGCGCAGCCTCAACACGATGCTCGTCATCCCCGGCAACGCGGCGCGCAACATTCCGGGCGGCGCGCTGCATAACGGCGGCTTGGCCGAGAACGTCGTCGCCGCCCGGACGCGCTTCAGGCTCTCGGGCGCGCCGGCCTACTGGGTCGATTATCAGGTCTACCGCCCGCCCTACATGGTGACCTTCACCGAGGCCAACGCGATGGGTGCCGTCCAGCGCAACCTCACGCTCTTCGGCGTCCACTCGCCGGCGGTCGCGGGCGACCCCGGCACCTTCATCATCTACCTGCAGAACACCGAGGACGTGGTCGCCGCGCTCGGGGCCAACGAGACGCGCGTGATCGGCGGCGACTTCAACCTGAGCCTGCTCGCGGCCAACGGCGGCCCGTCGAACGTCTACGCGCCGCTCGGGCCGAACTACGTCCCGCTGCTGGACTCGGCCGGCGCCCCCGCCCCCGCGAACTACAGCGCCTACGTCGGCTACTTCTCCACGCACATCATGCGCAAGCCGCAGTCCAACACCGAGGCGTCGCTGTTCCTCTGGTCTGACCCGAACACCAACTCGCCCTACCCCGGCTACGGCTACGTCGGCAGCAGGTTCGTCGCCAACTTCTACTCCATCGACAACATCCTCGTCTGGCCCCATCAGGGGCCGCCCTACAACTACCAGACGACGATCCTCAACCCGGCCGTCGGCGCGCCCTTCAACCAAGTCCTGCCGACGCCGAACGGCGCGCCGCAGGGCACGGTGGCCCTCGGCCAGCAGATGACGAACGCGCCGGTGGGCTGGCCGCCCGCGCCCAACGCCCCGCGCGTCCAGAACATCGGCGGGCGCAACAGCCTGACCGGTTGGAACAACTACGGCTACCTCTACAGCACCAGCGACCACTTCGCGCTCGTCGCGGTCGTCTAGGCGGGGAAGGAGTTGCACCGTGAGCGACACGGCCATCAGTAACCTCCAGCAGGCGGTCAAGACGGCGGCGGCCGGCGGCGCGTTCGCGCTCGACGCGGCGTTCCTCACCGCGGGCCTCAACGACTCGGGCGTCACCGTGCCGGCCGACTACGACAAGGACGTGGTGGCCGCCTTCCAGCTCGCCGCCGCCTCCGATCTGAAGGTGACGGTCGACCCCGCCAACGTCGGCGCGGTCTCCGGCAACGCGTTCACCGTGACGCAGGCGGCGATCCCGTTCCTCAGCAGCACGGGCGTCCCCTTGCAGGCGAGCGCCACGCTCGTCTTCGCCGTCACGACCGACGCCAACCCGACGCTCGTCGTGCAGATCGGGAGCGCGCTCAGCTCGTGGACGTGGACCGACTCCTTCGAGTTCATGGGCGGCTGGCCGTTCAACCAGCTCGCCGTCACCAGCGCGCAGTTCGTCTTCGCGACGGTTGACGGGCCGTACCCGTGGACCAACAGCGGCGCGCAGAAGGTCTCGGGCGGGGCCAAGCAGAACTTCTCCGCCGGCCTGCCGCTGCCGGGCGTGGTGCAGCCGTTCCTCGCGCTCTTCGGCGGCCTGAGCGCCCCGGCCAGCATCGTGCTGCAAGGCGTCCTCGACCTCTCCGCCTACGACGGCGCGACCGTCCTGCTGCCGCCCGGCACGCTGACGGCGACGCTCCAGAACGGCCAGTTCTCCGTCTTCTACCTGACGGTTTCAAACCCCAGCGTGACGGTGACGATCCCCGCGCCGTCCACCGGCAAGGACGAGACGGGCGAGACGGACGACAGCGGCCAGTCGCCGATGCTCGCCGTGAGCGCGCTGCTCGGCGTCGGCAGCATCACGCCCGACGCGTCGCCCTACATCCTGCAAGTCCAGATCACGCAGGCGGCCGCGCAGGCGGCGGTCAACTACGACATCGGGTTGGACGCGACCGGGCAGGGCACCCCGCTGACGCCCGACGCCATCGTCTCGCTCATCGGCGGCAACGGCAGCTACTTCGGCGGCGTGCCGAGCGTGCTCCAGCAGTTTCTGGCCTTCGTCGCGCTCAAAGGGTTGACCGTTTCGGGCACGCTCAAGCCGGCCACGGTCGGGCAGGTCAGCGTCATGATCGGCAGCAGCCCGGACACCTCTTGGACGCCGATCCCCAACCCGCCGCCCGGCCTCGACTTCAGCATCACCGAGTTCTCGTTGCAGTGGACGATGACGAACCCGCTCGACTCGACCCGCGAGCAGAGCTTCCTCTTCCGCACGCAGTTCATCCTGATGCCGTCGATCTTCAAGGGGCCGGGCGGCGAGGGCGACGGCGTCTTCACCGTCCAGTTCGACTCGGCCCTGAACTTCTCCGCCGCGTTCGCGGGAACCGCGACCCTGCACGACTTCCTCTACACGCTGAGCGGCGGCATCGTCTCGCTCCCGGACAGCATCAGCGCGGAGCTTTCGGACATCGCGCTCACCGTCGACTACAACGCGAAGAGCTTCAACCTGTCGAGCGGGTTCGACGTGCAGCTCTCGTTCCTCACCGTCGGCGGCTACCCGATCCTCTCGATCACGAACGGCACGGTCAGCATCGGGGCGATGACGCCGCCGCAGGACGGCTCGCAGCAGCAGTTGCGGCA